>CAIRMY010000021.1 GCA_903879775.1 uncultured Bacteroidota bacterium | reverse complement strand
GATCTATATTGATTGATTCTACGAATATCACATTCTAAAGCCAGTCCCATTTTTATTGCCATTTCAACTGCTGTTTTATTGTGTTTAGGCAAAGTACCAGGGTGACCAAGGCTAATTGGACTCACTTGAGTATTTGGCAAAGCACCATATTCTGTGCTGTCAAAAGAGAAAGCTTTACTTTTAGTTTGTAATTGGATGTGGATTTCTAATCCTATAACGGCTTCAAATTCAGACATTGTGCGATACGTTTTTGGAGAATAATATGATAAATTATTCCAAATACAAAGATAGTCAATAGTAGGGTAGGATTGCAATTGAAAGTTTACAGATTTTCCGAAAATTAATTTTCTGATAAGCTATAGATAATGGTTATCTTTGCGTAAAGGCAGTCTGATCTATCGACTCAAGCAATTGAGTAGGAAAGTCCGGGCAACGCAGGGCATCGCACTTCCTAACTGGAAGGAACAATGGGTAATTTCATTGTTACAGCAAGTGTCACAGAAACTAAACCGCCTTTTCGAAGGTAAGGGTGAAAAAGTGGGGTAAGAGCCCACTCATTTTGGTGTGAATCAAAATTGGGATAAACCTTGCGAGTTGAAAGACCAAATAAACCTGGATTAAAGGGCGGCTCGCTCAATTATCTTCGGATAAGCCAGAAGGGTAGGTCGATTGAGGTATACTGTGAAGTATATCCTAGATAAATGATAGATGGCACGGCAAAAACTGTGTTTACAGAACCCGGCTTATAGGGCTGCCTTTTTTTAATTTAGAGTTTAATGTTTAGGGTTTATTGTTGGCGATAGGGTTTATTGGCTTATTGGCAAAATTGAACCATCATAAACCTTTATAAATACTCATAAACAATTCTTTAGCGTCAACAGCGTAGCGTCAACAGTGTAGCGTCAACAGCGTAGCATCAACAGCGAAGCGTAAACAGCGAAGCGTCAACAGCGAAGCGTCAACCGCGAAGCAAAATAGTATAAAAAAGAAAAGCCCCGTTTCCGGGGCTTTCTCAATTTTGAGCGAGAAACGAGACTCGAACTCGCGACCCTCACCTTGGCAAGGTGATGCTCTACCAACTGAGCTATTCTCGCATTTTTAGGAATGATTATTCCTTTATGGTGGTGCAAAGGTAATGAAAAAGTATCTATATTGTCAAATCAAAATGAATAAAAATTCAATATTTTTCAAATTTATTTATGAAATTAAACTAACTCTATGATATATAATTCAGCAAAGATCATCGGTGATTTGTAAATGAATTCATATTCGTAACGGAACAAGGTAAAAAAAAAGCCTTGTGAATTCACAAGGCTTTTTCTGAGTATTTGTGTCAATTAATATTGACTAGATTTTCTTTTAGTTTTCTTATCAATTCCACTTGAAGGCAAGTTGTTATACTTCTTCGAACTGTTTCCTACTGGTGAACCAATACGAATCATTGCACAACGGAATCCTAATGTAGATAAAGCATAATCTTGATCTAAGAATCTACGTGTACCTGGAGTAGCGTAGTAAACTCGATCGTTCCAGCTACCACCTTTAATTACACGAGCTTTATCATTCACCAAAGTAGTTACACCATAATCGTATGTGAATTCTGGATCTTTGTTTTTATCGTTTTCTACATCACGGAAACCAATGTTATCGGCTTTAGAATAGTTTCTTCTTCCGCCTTCTTTAATTTTAGTTTCAGCAACGTCTTCATAAACAAGTCTACCAAGTTCATCTTTTTCAGCAACACCGTTTGGACCATTTTCGTCGAGTTTCAAATTTTCGAATTTATTACCACGAAACGGCATGAAAGCATCCATATCTTCTATGGATAGAGGACGATAAACATCCATAACCCACTCAGATACATTGCCATTCATATTGTACAAACCGTAAGCATTTGGCCAATAAGAGAACACTGGAGTTGTAATCATACCCGCATCATTCAATTCGCCACCAGCTAAACCGGCATTGTCGCCTTTTGCACGCATCACATTCAAACGTATTTTACCACGGTCTTTTTCATTCCCATCTTTAATACGAATCGTATAATCATTCCATGAGTAGATTTTCTTTTGATCAATATTGCTAAATTGGGTTTCACCAATGTTAGCTTGTGCCGCATATTCCCATTCTGCTTCAGTTGGAAGTCTGTAATCTGGCAACATAACACCATCTTCCATATTCACTTTGTAGCGTTTTTGGTCTTTTGATTTTGCTTTAGCGTAATTTTTAAGCGGTTTAGGTCCTAATAAATTTTGTCCTTTGATTGGTTTAGCTACTGAACCATCTTCTGTAGTACCACTAAAAATACCAGCATCTTGACCAGCTAAATATGCTCTGGTGTTAAACTGATTGTTTGGAGCTTCCTTTAATTGAGCGTTAGAAACGTCAAATTTGATGATTCCTTTTTTATCAAGGATAATTTCGTTTACACGATCTGTTCTCCATTTTGCAAATTCAGCTGCTTGGTGCCAGTTGATTCCAACAACAGGATAATCTTTGTAAGAAGGGTGTCTGAAATAATATTCTACAAATGGCTCATTGAAAGCCAATTTGCTTCTCCAACAGTTTGTGTCGGGTAGGGCTTTGTCGAATACTCTTTCTTCCTCATTCAAAGTTTTGCCAGCAAAGTTTAGTTTGCTTTGGCGACCACCTGCTTCAGAGTTGTAAACACGCATAAGCCAATATAGATATTCTCTATATTGTAAGTTGCTTACCTCTGTTTCATCCATGTAAAATGAATTTACAGTGACCGTTCTTTCTCCATTGTTTTGATCGTATTGAAGATCGGTTTCAGTATTACCCATGGTAAATGCACCACCTTCAATTAAAACCAAACCAGGTCCAGTTTCCTGACCTTTGTACTTTGGATTAGCAAAGCCACCCCATTTCGCACTATTGTACGCTTGACCAGTGGTCTTGCTATTGTTTTTAGGTCCGCATGCAGCCAAACCCATAGCAACGATTGTTGCCAATAACCAAGTGTTTTTCATTTGTTTAACAGTTGTCATTGTTGTTTTATTATAACGACAGAAATCCCATATTATTTGCAAACATAGTGAATTTTTTATATAAAGCAAAAAAAAAGTCCGATAATTCGGACTTTCTGTAAATGTGTTTAGAACTCTGGACACTTAATAGGTTTGAATGGCTTTCCTCCCGGAGGTACGCACCAATCAATGGTAGCACTTACTTCATGACTGGCAGGAATTGCTGAACGACCATCACTCACTGTAAAGTCGTAACTATAACCAAACTTAAATCTATCTTTTCTAAATCCAACCAACATTATAATTGCATCCGAATTTTTGTAATTTCCAAAAGTTTGTCTAAACCACAAACCAGTAACCAAAGGACCTTTATTTGCATAGAAGCCTAAGTTTAACTGTGTAAAGTTTCTTTGCATCATAAATAAAGCGTTTGGAGAGAATGTGTTCTCTTCATATCTGCTTTTTGATATTTTTATAACACCACCTGCATGAACAGTATATCTTCTTGGCAGAACTTCATCAGGATTTTTGTAAAAGCTCCAATTTGGTTCAGTAATATTATGTGCAGCAAAGCCTAAGTAAAATTTGCTGTTGTACATAATCCAACCGGCATTGAAATTAGGATAACTAATATTTTCGGATGGTTTTTGTTCGCCCGTAGGATTTTTAAATCCTTGAGTTGGTAAAATTTGATCACCAAATTTAAGTCTGTTGAAATCTAAACTCTTGAATGCCATTGAACCTTGTAGCCCGAAACGCATGAAAACACGTCCACCACCTCTACCAATTGGCAAAAGGTAACTATAAACACCAGACACTGTAGTTGATGTTAATAAACCTGAACCCGCGATATCGTGGAATACCATTGCTCCAACACCACCTCCAACAGAAGGAATATGTTGATCCCAAGATGCACACAAAGAACGAAATGTTCCAGGAAGATTTGGCCATTGATTTCTGTAGTTTAATGCTAAACGACCAGCTGCGCCGCTTTGACATACTGCAGAACCAGCTAGGGCCGGATTTGTATAAACAGGGGCAGCATAAAATTGTGTTAACTCTGGATCTTGTGCAAACAAGTTAACTGTCCCTCCGAATATAAAACCGAATAAAATAGTGCGTAATGCTCTTTTCATTTTCATGTAGTTTGAAACAAAAGTAAAGGATAAATTGTTTGAAACAAAAAAAAAATAAAAAATTGAATCATTTTTGACATTCCCCTTCTACCAACAAACAACAAAAAATGTCATTTATTGGACATAAATTTGAAAAATATCGAATTATTCACCGAAATTTACGTTTTAATTCTAATTGTCTACAAAAAAATATTCTTTTTTAAATGATGTTTCAATCTAAAAAATTATTAATCAAACTGTTAATTGTTTGTTTTGCATTTATTGCAAATCAATCGCATGCACAAGTTTTAAATACTGGGAAGTGGGTTCAACTCGAATTTAAACAAACAGCGGCATATAAAATCACATACAATGATCTTAAAAATTATGGGTTCAATTTAATTTCATTAAACCCAAAAAAATTACATTTCTATACAGTTCAAGGAAATAATCTATCGCTCATTAATTCTTCTGCAAAGGAAAGTTGTACCGAAATTCCAATCTTTATTTTTGGCCAAGAAGATAATTCGTTCGACCCATCGGATTACATAATTATCTTCAAACAATCGATTAAAGATGTTTCTTACGAAGATGCAAACCTCCTTCATTTCAATAATTTTTACAGCAATAAATCTTTTGGCTTGTTAGGTTTTAATACGACTGATGGACAAAGAATTAATTCGATATCGCACACAAATTTGCTACAGTGTAAGAAAATTGAAAACACTTTGACATACCATATTCATGATTCTGACATTGTAAATCCTACTACAATGGGAAACTATTGGGTTGGTGAAAAATTAGGCAATGAGTTTTTAGAAAGAACTTTTGTTGAGAAAATAAGTCCAAATGCAGATTCAATTACAATCAAATTATCGCTGGGCATTGCCATGTACAATGATACTGGCAGTGTTTATGTAAACGTTAATGGGTTTTCTAAGATGCTTTACCTGCGTCAAAACAATCCAGATAACGAAGCGATTTATGATTATACTGTTGAATTAAATGTTCCTAAAGTATTCACAAATGATGTTAAAATTTATTTGAAACTTAACCGTAGAAACACCCAATCTGGCGTTTATTTAAATTATTACAAAATATTGTACCAAAAACCAATTGAGTTGGGCAAAGGGCAATATTCAATCATAAATCCCGAGCTATTGAATACGGACTCCAATAAAGAAATTTTATTCAATACTTCAAATTTAGATTATCGATATTTGGACGTAACCAATTGCAGTTTGCCACAATTTATCGAATCATTCGACAATGGAGGATCAATATCCCTCAAAATAAAAGATACTCAAAAAATTAGTCGTTTATGGGTTTTTAATTTAAATGAACTCACTCCTCCAGCATTCGTAGGTACAATTGAAAATCAAAATATTGTAGATGGAAATTTAGATATGGTGATTATTTCCCATCCGGATTTTGTTAAGGCTTCCAATGATTTGGCAGAATTTAGAAAAAGCAATGATTTACTGAGCGTTAAAGTTGTAACACCTCAACAGATTTACAATGAATTTTCGGGTACTCAGCAAGATTTAATGGCTCTTAGAGAATATTTAAAGGCTGAATACTCAAAATCAAATGGTAAGTTAAAATTTGTGTTGCTTATGGGCTCAGCTTCATTTGATATGCAGAACAGAGTTTCAAACAATAGCAATTTCATTCCTATCTATCAGTCTAACGGATACTTTAAATCTCAAGTTTTTTGTTTAGATGATGTTCTCGGATATTTTGAAATAGGCAAAGGAAATCCTGAAACGACAAATTCGAACAAAATGGCCATTTCTATTGGTAGAATTCCATGTAGAACTCTTGCTGAAGCTCAGGGTGTAGTAAACAAGATTAAAAGGTACGAAAGTCCTAAAGCCTTGGGCTCTTGGAGAAATAAAATCACTTTTGTTACTGACGACAACGATAAAAATTGGGAAACAATTTTCACAAATCAATCTGAAAATTATGCCAAGAATATCATGAAGTTGCATCCCAGCTTGAGAATTAATAAAATATATTCTGATGCATACACTCAAGTTACGAATGGGAATAATCAAAAATACCCTGGTGTGAGTGCCGCTATCAATAGTACTTTGTCTGAGGGAAGTTTACTCATGAATTATCAAGGACACGGTGGTGAAAAAGGATGGGCTCAGGAAGCGTTTTTGGATATTCCAATGATCAATAGTTGGAATAATAAATACAACATGCCAATTATGTTCACAGCAACTTGCGAGTTTTCTAGGTTTGATGATCCCAAATTCCAAAGTGCTGGCGAACTCACATTATTAAATCCAAATGGGGGCGTGATTGCCTTAATGTCAACCACACGTTTGGTTTTTGTTTCGGGAAATTCAGATATAAACAATGCATTTTGGACAAATTATGGATTTCCTAAACCAAATGAACCAATGCCTACTTTGGGACAAATGTATACCAAGTTGAAGAATAGGCCGAAAACACAATACGAAACAGAAGATACAAAATTTGCACTACTTGGTGATCCATCAATGAAATTGGCTTTTCCCAAAAATTTAATTTTAATTGATTCAATCAATGGAAAAGACGCAACTTCCTTTGACGACACCATCAAGGCATTTTCTGTTGTAAAGTTAAAAGGTCATATCAACGAAAGGTTAAAGGGTAAAATGACGGATTTTAACGGTTCTATGGATGTTGAAATTTTAGATAAACCATTATTGAAATATACTTTGAATAATGATAAAGAAGGTGGAGAACTGCCATTCTTATCTGAAAATGGAGTTATATATAAAGGTAGTGTTTCAGTGAGTCATGGAGATTTTAACTTAATTTTCACAGTGCCTAAAGATATTTCATACAATTTGGGTGAGGGAAGGGCAATATTTTATGCTCAGAATGGCGTTACTGATGCAAGTGGATCTTGGATATTTACCATAGGTGGAAGTGAAAATATTAAAGAAATTGATACCATTGGACCTGAGGTTTTTGCCTTTATGAATGATACAACCTTTAAAAATGGAGGTAAAGTATTTAAAAATGCCAAATTTGTAGGAAGGGTTTTTGATTACAGCGGTATCAACGCAACTGGAACTGGTATAGGTAGAGACTTAGAAATTGTTATTGATCCAGAAACCGAAAATGAAAAATCGTTTGTGGTTAATTCTTACTTCAAATACGATGAAAATTCTTATAAGCGAGGAACCATTATATTTCCACTTGATAATTTGGATGCAGGAAAACATAAAATTCGTTGTAACGCATGGGATATTTACAATAACTCAGGAAGAGGATATATTGAATTTGAAGTTGTTCCAGGAAGATCCTTTGAAATCAATGAGTTTGGTGCAAAACCCAATCCTGCAGTTGGTGAGGATGTGAATTTATGGATTAATCATAACCTTAGTGGTGAAGATATTGAAATTAATTGGCATATATACAGTACCAACGGAAGTGAAATTGCATCTGGTAAACACACTGAAATTGCAAGTACTTCGGTATTTAATGCAGTTGTTTGGGATGGAAAAGGAAAAAATGGGAATGTTTTTAATGACAATATGTATTTCTATAAAATACAAGCAACTACTGCCGATGGCATGTCGAAAATAGTGAGTGGTAAATTTATAAAATTGCGATAAACACAAAACAAAATTTAAAAAAATGATCAATACTTTGAAAAAAAATTATAAATCTCTGATTTCAAGTCCTATTTTTGCCTTCACACATATGAGAAGACAAATTTTATTTTCGTTATTATCATCTTTAAGTCTGTATAGTCAAGCTCAAACTCAAACTCAAAGTATTTCGTCTAAGGATTTAGCTGGTCAGTTAAATACGGTAACAACAATGGTACCATTTTTAACCATCACGCCAGATAGCCGTTCAGCTGGTATGGGAGATGTTGGAGTTGCATTGTTCTCACCTGACGCAAACAGTGGTTGCTGGAATAATGCAAACTTGTTAAATGCAGAGAAATCTTCAGGATTTTCAATTTCTTATGCTCCATGGTTGCGCCAATTGGTAGATGACGTTGGATTTTCATATCTATCGGGATATCAAAAAGTTGGTAAAAGAGGTGTGATTAGTGGTTCATTTAGGTATTTTTCTTTGGGAAATATTCAATTTACAGATTTTGAAGGTGCTCCACAAGGTAGCTTTAATCCAAATGAATTTGCATTTGACGCTGGTTATGCTCTTGGTTTTACAAAGCAATTGTCGATGGGTGTTAACCTTCGCTATATTTATTCAAATATTGTTGGTAGTGGAATTCGTAATGGAATTGACTACAACGCGGCAACTTCAATTGCAGGAGATATTAGTTTACTTTACAAAACTGAAATGAGAATTAGTGGTAAAAAGAGAAAATTCAATCTTGGTATGAATATTCAGAATATTGGATCTAAAATGACATATTCTTCAAAAGAAAAACTGGACTTTATTCCAACAAACTTAAAACTAGGGGTGGGTTATAACACTGAAATCGATAATTACAATAAGGTAAATGTATACCTAGATTTTAATAAATTATTGGTGCCAACGCGTCCTTACTATCTTCAAAAATGGGATAACTCAGGTGATAGTTTTAAGGGAAATATGCGTCAATATGTTGGTACTGATCCAAATGTAGGTACAATTCAAGGAATGTTCCAATCGTTTACTGATGCACCAGGTGGATTCACTGAGGAAATGAAAGAGTGGATAACAAATGTGGGAGTTGAATACATATATGATAATGCATTTTCTGTGCGTGGTGGTTTGTTTTATGAATCTGCAACAAAAGGCGGTCGTCAATACATTACAACAGGTATCGGTTTGAAATTTCAATCATTAACGGTAGATGCGGCCTATTTAATTCCTTTGGCAAACCGACATCCATTACAAAATCAAATGCGTTTTTCATTATTGTTTGATTTAAATTCTTTAAAAGAGGCTCCTCCAACAACCAATTAATGGTCTAAAATAGAAAAGATTTTAAAATAGCTCCAAATTTGGAGCTATTTTTTTTAATAGTTTCTTAAATTTGCAAGAATGTCTGAGTCAAGAGAATTATTAAATCAGAAAAGAGCTGAGTCGCTATTAGGTGGTGGACAAGCAAGAATCGATTCACAACATAAGAAAGGAAAGCTAACGGCAAGAGAGCGTATTGCGTTATTGCTAGATGAAAATACCTTTTGTGAAATTGGTGCTTTTGTGGCCCATAGAAGTTCCGATTTTGGAATGGAAAAACAAAAACTCCTAGGAGATGGAGTGGTTACTGGTTATGGTAAAGTTAATGGGCGTTTAACCTACGTTTTTAGCCAAGATTTCACTGTTTTTGGCGGTTCATTGTCTGAAACACACGCTGAGAAAATTTGCAAAATAATGGATTTGGCACTTCAAAATGGTGCACCTTTAATTGGTCTAAATGATTCTGGCGGCGCAAGAATTCAAGAAGGGGTTGTTTCTCTTGGAGGATACGCCGATATTTTTTATAAAAATGTAAGAAGCAGTGGCGTAATTCCGCAAATTTCTGCAATCATGGGTCCTTGCGCAGGCGGTGCAGTTTATTCCCCTGCTTTAACCGACTTTATTTACATGGTGGAAAATACGAGTTACATGTTTGTAACGGGTCCAAATGTTGTTAAAACGGTAACCAATGAGGATGTATCTTCGGAGGATTTGGGAGGTGCTTCAGTTCATGGTTCGAAAAGTGGAGTGGCACATTTTACAGTTGCGAATGAAGTATTATGCATACAAAATATTCGTAAATTGCTGAGTTATGTCCCCCAGAATTGCGAAGAAAAAACGGCTAAACTTGAATATCACTTAGCGAATGAAGTTCGCGATTCGTTAAAAAATATTATTCCAAACAATCCAAATCAACCATATAACATTAAAGATGTAATTGAGAATATTGTTGACGAATCCTCTTTTTACGAGGTTCATACAAACTTTGCAGAAAACATTGTTGTTGGTTTTGCAAGATTGGCGGGAAGAAGTATTGGTATTGTAGCAAATCAACCTGCATATTTGGCTGGTGTATTGGATGTAGCGAGCAGTCAAAAAGCTGCGAGGTTTGTTCGTTTCTGCGATGCATTTAATATTCCTTTATTGGTATTGGAAGATGTTCCAGGATTTTTACCAGGCACAGATCAAGAATGGAATGCAATTATTACAAATGGTGCAAAATTATTATATGCTTTCAGCGAAGCTACGGTTCCAAGAATTACGGTCATTACGCGCAAAGCATATGGTGGCGCTTATGATGTTATGAATTCAAAACATATTGGTGCTGATATGAATTTTGCATGGCCTTCTGCAGAAATTGCTGTAATGGGAGCAAAGGGAGCTGCTGAAATTATTTTTAAGAAAGAAATTGACAGTGCTTCAGATAAATCTGCTGCTTTAAAGGAAAAAGAACAAGAATATTCAGATCTGTTTGCAAATCCATATAGAGCAGCTGAAAGAGGATTTGTAGATGAAGTAATTTTTCCTGAAGAAACAAGATTGAAATTGATTCATGCATTTGAAATGCTAGAAAATAAAGTTTCAAATTTACCGCGTAAAAAACACGGAAATATTCCATTATAAAAATCGATTTTCGATCGTATTTAACTAAAAAAAGGGCATTTTTGAATAAAAATGCCCTTTTTTTGATCATTTCCGGACGTTTTTTGGCATTTTTTGGCATTTTTTCATTTTCTTTGCCTACCCAATATAAATATATATGGACTTAAGAGAGATTCAAGCATTAATAAAATTCGTTTCTACCAACGCGGTTGATGAAGTGGAAATTAGTCAAAAAGACTTTAAATTATTAATTCG
>CAIRMY010000020.1 GCA_903879775.1 uncultured Bacteroidota bacterium | reverse complement strand
TTTACAACCCCTCTGTCTTTCAATACAATGAGGATGTTTCGGTAAATACCCTTGATCCGGCATACATTAAATCTCAATCTGAAATTTGGATTGGTTCACAGATTTATGAGGGACTAGTGGGCCTTGATTCACAGCAAAATCCAGTTCCCGCACTCGCAAAAAACTGGGAAATTTCTAAAGAAGGGAATGTGTATAAGTTTGTGCTTAACTCTGAAGCACAATTTATTTCCACCGAATTGGCAAAATGGGGTCCTACAAAGGTTCAAACTCAAAAGATAACCGTAAATGATGTATTGTACAGTTTTTACAGAATCTTAAATCCTGAAACTGCATCTCCTGGCGCGTGGATTTTTTCAGATAAAGTCAATGTCCCCCAAAATTTCGACTATCACCATTGGCAGAAAGCATCGTTAACTGATTCTGCTCCGTTTAAAAAGCTAAACGACTCTACATTAACCATAACATTGAAGTCACCATTTCCTGCATTTCTTTCAATTTTGGCAACAAATTATGCATGGATTGTACCCCAATCAACTGAAAAGTTTGAAAATGGGAAATTGGGAAGATCTCCAATAGGAACAGGCCCTTTCTACCTCAAAAAATGGGAAGAAGATGTGCGCATGGTGTTGCTTAAAAATCCTCATTATTATGTTTTTGAGGGAAAAAATAGATTGCCTTACCTACAGGCTGTGAATGTAGATTTTGTGAAAAACAAACAAACGGCATTTATGCAATTTATAGCGAAGAAATACGACTTTTTCAATGGAATAGACGGTTCGTTTAAAGATGATTTGTTGAGTAAAGATGGAAAATTGAAGTCGAAATACAAGGGTAAAATCAATGCGCTCATTACCCCATTTTTGAATACTGAATACATTGGCTTTTATTTGGGAGATAGTTTAGAAGGGAAATTAAATCCATTCAAAGACAAGAATTTACGGAAAGCATTGCAATGGTCTGTTGATCGAAAATCATTGGTGAAATATTTAAGAAATGGGCTAGGGGTTGAGGGAAATGGTGGTTTTGTACCTCCAACGTTAATTCATCAGAATATTCAAAATAAAGAAATGTATCAATTAGATGTTGCATTGGCATTTTTAAAAAAATCGGGATATTTAAATTCTAAAACCAAATTTGCGCCGTTGAAAATAACTGTAACTACAGACTATTTAGATATGGCTGTGTTTTTGCAACAAAGTTGGGCTCAAATTGGAATTCCAGTCGCTGTTGATTTGCAAACTGGTGGAATGCTTCGTCAACTTCGAAATCAAGGTAAACTCGGAATGTTCAGGGGCTCGTGGATTGCAGATTACCCTGATGCAGAAAATTATTTATCTTGTTTTTATACCAACTATTTTAGCCCTAATGGTCCAAATTATACCCATTTTTCATCGACAGCTTTTGATCAATTATTTTCAAAAATCGCATTTGGAACGTATCAAAATCAACAAGATAGGACATTAGATGTTGCCAAAGCAAATCAACTCATCACAGAGGAGGCACCTGTGTTGATTATGTATTACGATAAAAGTCTCAGGTTAATGCATCCTCATGTAAAAGGATTGCAAAACGATGCAAGTAATCGTTTGGATTTAAAAAGAGTGCAAAAGCAACTCAAAAACTAGCTTTGAAAAATGCATCGAGCTCAGGATTCTCTCTCCGAGCATTTGGCAATTCATGATTGCTGCCTTCCCACCATTTTTGTCCTTTGAACATAAAAATAATATGCTCTCCAATGTCAATTACGGTTTTCATGTCATGGCTATTAATCACAGTGGTAATGTTAAATTCTTGGGTAATTCCGAGCAGTAATTTATCGATGATACGGCTTGTGAGTGGATCGAGACCTGAATTTGGTTCATCGCAAAATAAATAATTGATTTCAAGGGCAATTGCCCTTGCAATACCAACCCGCTTTTTCATACCACCACTAATTTCAGCGGGATATTTATTGTTAACATTCACCAATTGGACTTTCTCGAGACAAAAATTAACACGGTCGAGTCGTTCTTCAGGGGTGAATTTAGAAAACATTCTCAAAGGAAATTCAATATTTTCTTGAACGGTCAACGAATCAAACAGCGCTGTATTTTGGAAAAGCATTCCAATTTCACTGCGTAAATTTTGTTTTCTGTGATATTCAAGACCTATAAAATCTTGGTTTCCATAAAGTATTTTGCCACTTTCAGGGGTTAATAACCCCACCATGCATTTGATTAAAACACTTTTACCGCCACCTGAAGCGCCAATGACTAAATTGGCAACACCTGGTTTAAATTCGGCATTGATATTATCGAGAACATGTTTGTCATCGAACCATTTATTCAAGTTTTGAATGGTAATCATAAATTACGATTTTAAGAATAACTGAGCAATCACAAGATCGAAAAACAGAATAAAGATACAAATTTTGGTGACTGCCTTTGTTCCAGCTTCTCCAACTTCGAGCGCTCCACCGGTTGTGTAATATCCTTGAAATGCACTTAAACTTGTAATGATAAAGGCGAAAATCACAGATTTAGTGAGCATAACTTTTAGATAAAGGGGTTTGAATACCAATCTAGCTCCTTGAATCAAATCAGAAGAGGTAAGTGTGGTTGTCATTTTGCAAGCCAAATATCCCCCAAATAACAATAAGAAATTAGCCACAATGATGAGGCAAGGAATCATAATGATACCGGCAATAATTTTCGGTAAAGTCACAAAATTAGCCGAGTTAATTCCCATAACTTCATAGGCATCAATTTGTTCAGAAACTTTCATATTGCCAATTTCCGAAGCAATGTTTGCGCCAATTTTGCCAGCGAGTACCAAACATGTAACCGTGGGTGCAAGCTCTAAGAGAGAACTGGTTCCAACAACGGCACCAATTACAAATTTTGGCATTAATTGGGTTGGAAATAAATCACTTGGAGATAATAATTGGCTGGCAGTTTGAATCGTGGTTACAGCACCAGTGAAAAAGGCAATTAGAATCACGATCAAAAGAGAATCAATCCCGATAAGATACATTTCTCTAAAAGTGGTTGTCCAAAAAACTTTGCTTTTTTCAGGCTTGCGAAGCACAAACTTCATGAACAATGTAAACCTGCCTATTTCTGATAATAAATTCATTGATTGTGTAAAATTAAATTAAAAAAATGGGTTTACGTAGATGTGTTAACTAATTTTACTCCAAATTGTGCGATTCGGAGTTTTTGATAGTTCATTTCTAATGGGTAAACTTTCCGGTTGCATGAGCATTTCATCAAATTCTAACCATAGAATGGCTTCATTTCTTGCTGCAATTAAAATACTTTCATCTGAACGAATATCTGCCAACTTTAAATCTAAAACGCCACTTTGCTTTGTGCCATCTAATTCGCCAGGACCTCTCAATTCTAAATCAACTTTTGCAATTTCAAAACCATCATTGGTTTTAACCATGGTTTTAATTCTTTTTCTGCCATTTTCCGACAATTTCTCACCCGAAATCAAAATGCAATAGCTCTGCTCAGCGCCTCTACCAACCCTTCCCCTCAATTGATGCAATTGTGCAAGTCCAAACCTTTCTGCATTTTCAATCACCATCACCGAGGCATTTGGTACATTTACACCTACCTCAATGACAGTTGTAGCCACCATTATGTTGGTTTGTCCCTGTTTGAATTTCTTCATTTCCGATTCCTTATCGGCAGGTTTCATTTTCCCATGAATAAAACTATATTTATATGTTGGCGGTGATAAATATTCACATACCATGTCGTAACCCGACATTAAACTCTTCAAAGCCAACTTTTCAGAATCTTCTATCAATGGAAATACGTAGTAAATTTGTCGTCCTTTGGCAATTTCATCCCTTAAGAAATCCATGAATAAAGGACGAGTGCTTTCATGCCGATGAACCGTTACAATTGGTTTTCTGCCCGCCGGCATTTCGTCAATCACACTCACATCTAAATCTCCATAAACTGTCATTGCCAATGTTCTTGGAATTGGAGTGGCTGTCATCACTAAAATATGGGGCACCACTTGTCCTTTTTTCCAAAGCCTAGCCCTTTGAGCAACGCCAAACCGATGTTGTTCATCAATCACCACAAATCCAAGTTTTTGGAAAGCCACATCTTCTTCAAGAAGGGCATGTGTACCAACGAGAATATCGATTTCACCAGCTGCTAATTTCTGGAGAATTTCAATTCTATTTTTCTTTGTGGTAGAACCCGTTAATAACGCAACATTCACATTCATGTTTTCCATCCATTCTGTAATTGAAATGGAGTGTTGAATGGCCAATATTTCTGTTGGAGCCATAATACATGCTTGATGTCCATTATCTAAACATAACAACATACTTAACATGGCCACCATTGTTTTTCCTGAACCTACATCTCCCTGCAGCAATCGGTTCATTTGCTTTCCTGTTTTTACATCCATTCGAATTTCTTTCAACACTCTTTTTTGAGCATTCGTTAATTCAAATGGCATGTAATTGTTGTAATATGTATTGAAATGTTCTCCAACATGTTCAAAAACTAAACCCCTAATGGTTCTATTCCGATTTCCTTTGAGTTGCAAATGACGCAATTGTAAATAGAAAAGCTCATCGAATTTTAACCTGCGTTTTGCTTCTTCAAGCCTCTGTAGATTCGGAGGGAAATGCAAGTCAGCCAAAGCTTGGGTTCTTGATACAAACTTGAATTTATGAATGACAGAAACGGGCAAACATTCCGGAACTTGAAAATACGCTTGAGTCACCACTTGCTTTGTGAGCTGATTTAAAAGTTTATTCTCAATTTTCTTGCGCTTAAGTCCCTCCGTTAAAGGATAAACAGGTGTCAAGCCAAGTAACGAAGGATTAAATTCAGAGGTAAGTGCTTCTAATTCGGGGTGAGCCATATTGATACGGCCTTTAAAATTCGAAATTTTTCCATGAATTAGAAATTGAATGCCCGGTTTGATATACTTTTCAATGTATGAAATGGATTTGAACCAAACGAGTTCAATTTCTCCGGTATGATCTCTAAATGTTGCGGTAAATCTTCTTCCAGGCCCTTGTCCTACAATGCCTTGTGGGAAAATTTGTCCTTTTAGCTGCACATAAATATCTTCTTGACGAAGGATTTCTGCAACGGTGTAAATTTTAGATCGATCTTCATGCCTAAATGGGTAGTGGCTAATGAGATCGCCAACTGTAAAAATACCCAATTCGCTTTTTAAAGCTTCTGCCTTTAAGGGGCCAACTCCCTTTAAAAATTCAATTTTGGTATCGAGAAGTTGCGACATGAATGAATAAAGGTACGAATATAATGAAAAGGCCAATAAAATAAATTTGCCAACTCAACACTTCGGGGTTAATTTTGCCGAATGCTTTCAGGAAAAACCGCATTGATTACTGGTGCTTCTCGAGGAATCGGGAAAGGCATCGCTGAAGTTTTTGCAAAAAATGGCTGCAATATTGCCTTTACATTTGCTTCATCTGTTGAAAAAGCGCGTGCTTTTGAAACAGAATTGGCAGCTCAATATGGAGTAAAAGTGAAAGGATACCAAAGCAATGCTGGTAATTTTGCGCAAAGTGAAAGCTTAGCAACAGAAGTGATTGCAGAATTCGGTAAAGTTGATATTTTAATTAACAATGCCGGAATTACAAGAGATACTTTAATGCTGAGAATGACAGAAAGTCAATGGGATGAGGTCATGGAAACCAATTTAAAAAGTGCGTTTAACTTAACGAAAGCATTTTTAAAGCATTTCTTAGGAAATAGAGCTGGTTCTATTATCAATATGTCGAGCGTTGTGGGTGTTACTGGAAATGCAGGTCAGGCAAATTATGCCGCGTCTAAAGCTGGATTGATCGGATTTACCAAAAGTATTGCCAAAGAGTTAGGGTCTAGAAATATCCGTTGCAATGCAATTGCTCCCGGTTTTATTGAAACTGAGATGACAGAAACCCTTGATGAAAACGTGAAAAAAGGTTGGTTGGAAACCATTCCATTGAAACGTGGTGGCACAACAGAAGATGTTGCAAATGCTTGTGTTTTCCTAGCTTCAGACATGAGCACATACATTACGGGGCAAACTTTATCGGTTTGCGGTGGAATGTTGATGTAATGTATATGATTCTTCTCTCTTTATCCATCATTCTTACTTAACTTTGTAGCATGGCACTAGACCAAGTAGATGTAGATGAGATTTATCCCGAAGAAAAAAATATGGGGTTTTTCGATCACATCGATGAACTTCGAAAACATTTGGTAAGAATTGCTTATGCCGTATTAATCTCTACGTGTATCGCATTTTACTATGTAGAAAAAATATTTGATGCCGTTATTTTAGCCCCATTTAAAAATGATTTTTGGGGATATAAGTTCTTCTGTAAAGCAGGACATACCATATTGGGAAACAATTCACTTTGTTGGCAAGCCCCTGAACTTTCAATGCAAAGCCAATTAATACAGGGTCAATTCGTCAGTGCTTTCAAAATTGCATTTGTATTAGGATTTGTCATTGCTTTTCCTTATATTATCTATCAATTGTGGTCGTTTGTGAGGCCTGCATTAAGTTTAAAAGAGGTAAAACGTACCCGAAGAAGCCTATTTGTGGTTTCTTTATTGTTTTTCACAGGTGTTTTATTTGCGTATTTCTTTTTAGTGCCTGTGGCAACTAATTTTTTATTGGGGTATAAACTCAATGTGAATATTCAAAATATCATTACAATTTCAAGTGTTACAGGTTTTGTAACTTTCATGAGCTTGGCAACCGGTTTGGTTTTTGAATTACCGGTTTTGATTTATATTTTGGCGACGATTGGCTTGGTGAATGCCGCATTTTTGAAAAAATACTGGCGTTATGCGGCGGTGATTATTTTTATCATCGCGGGAATTGCCACTCCTTCTCCCGATATTTTTAGTCAATTACTCTTGGGTATGCCCTTAATGTTTTTATATGTTGTAGGGATTTACATTGCTAAAAGAGTTGAAAAACGTAAATTAAAAGAAGAAAATGAATAATATTAAATTAGCGGTTGGGTCTGACCACGCTGGATTCGATCTAAAAAAAGATTTGTTGGTTTATTTGTCTGGAAAAGGATATTCAGTTGAAGACATGGGTCCAAATTCTTCCGATAGCGTTGATTACCCAGATTTTGCTCACAAAGTGGCATCTTGTGTTGAAACGAAAACGTGTGATTTAGGAATTTTAATTTGTGGAAGTGGCAATGGAGTTTGCATTACTGCGAATAAACACCATGGTGTGCGTGCAGCGCTTGCTTGGGAGCCTGAAGTGGCATCTTTGGCACGTCAGCATAACAATGCCAATGTAATTTGTATCCCTGCGCGTTTCGTAAGCCAGGAAAAGGCTTTTCAAATAGTGGATGCTTACCTCGATAGTGCTTTCGAAGGTGGTCGTCACGAGAATCGTGTGAATAAAATCGAAACTGCTTAATTTACAATGGAAGCCGATGAACTAAGCAGCGTGAAAATGCTTGGTCTGAAACTGCCAACAGATCCACGCTGGGTAAATATTGCCGAAAAATCAATTCGCGAAATTCTCATTGACCAC
>CAIRMY010000019.1 GCA_903879775.1 uncultured Bacteroidota bacterium | reverse complement strand
TATTGGAAGTGGAATTGTAGGTTTGAATGCAGCTCTATCTTTAAAAAAAAGAAATAAAAATTTAAATGTTTTAATTCTTGAAAGAGGTCTGTTGCCAACAGGAGCCAGCTCTAAAAATGCTGGATTTGCCTGTTTTGGAAGTCTAGGAGAAATTCTTGACGACGCCAATAATATCGGCTTAGAAAACGCTTTGTTACTTTATGAAAATAGGTACACTGGGTTCTTGAAACTGAAAGAAACTTATGGCGAAACCAAAATTGGGTATGAAAATACTGGTGGATATGAAATTTTCAAATCCAATGAGGCTTCAATATTTGAAAACATCGCAGCAAACATTGATTCGGTGAATGAAAAGCTTTTAAGTGTTCATCAACAAACTGCATTTCAACTGAAGAAGACTGCCACGCTTGGAATGAATGTTTTAGAGACTGCAATTTTTTCACCGCCTGAAGGTGCAATTCAATCTCATTTACTTTACGAAACGATCAGAAATCATGCTTTATCGCTTGGGATTGAAATCTTTTCTGGTTTTCAAGTAAAGAACTTTGAACACTTAGATTCTCAAAAATGGGAGATTCTATTTTCAAATTCTAATGTGAAATTTGTTGCCAATGAACTCATCATTTGTACAAATGGATTTACAAAACAAATATTGCCCGATATTGAAGTTTATCCAGCCAGAGGGCAAGTTTTGGTTACTGAAGCAATACCAACTTTGCCTTTTAGAGGAATTTTCCATTACGATAAAGGCTACATCTATTTTAGAAGTCTTGGAACCCGAATTTTAATTGGTGGCGCAAGAAATATTGATTTTGATGGAGAGCAGGTGATGGATCAAAATACTTCTGAAAATATCGTAAATCATCTGAAACAAGTCATTACAGAGGTGATCGTACCTGGTATTGAGCCTAAGATCGATTATCAATGGGCCGGGACGATGGGAATGGCGGCAGACCGTCAGCCAATCATCCAAAAAATTCAACCACATCTTCATTGTTGTGTAAGAATGGGTGGAATGGGTGTTGCTTTAAGTGCAACTGCATCCGAAAAATTGGTAAATTTGATTGATTAAGTGTATTTTTACCTTAATTATTTTTTATGATTCTAAAAAACTGCGTTAAATTTATATTGATTTCCACTTTGTGCTTTAACATGAGTGACCTTTTTGCTCAGGTTAAACAAGTATCATCAAATACAAATAAAACATCGACCATAAAGTCGAAGTCCCTCAAAAAGAAAAAGAAAAAAATCACACCTGCTCCATTGGTAGAAGAGGAAATTGATATTGGATGTGGCGATACTGCAATCATCGGAAAAACGTCTTTGTCTGAGTTTGTGAATTTAGATATATATAGAAGAACACGTTGGGATCCAGAGGCTCCGGCCTACGATACTGCGACTGGAAATGGATTTTATCAATCATTTTTCAAAGGTGATTATGACGCAGCTGAACTTCCAGCTTTATATGCAGGTCGTAAGTTTGTCATTTTAGGCGTTGAAATTTTGAAGAATAAAAATACAGGGAAAGACATGAACATCATGTATTTGCACGGAGATGTTGAGAATTCTGTAATTTGGGTTGATTTCGATCGGGCAGTTGAAACCAAAGAAATATCATTCATTCCGGCTAAACGCAAAAAATAATGCAAGACAATGCTGCTGTTTTATCAAAACTCAATTTGTATGCAAAATTGAGTGAATTGCACGATGAAAATCCTTTCAAGTATAAGTCGTTCATAACGGCTGCCTTCAACTTGAAGAAAATCAAAGAGCCGTTTAATGATTTAGACGAAAACAGTTTATCTGCGGTTCCAGGGGTTGGCAAATCTGTATTGGAAGCCATCCGAAACATACTAAGTACAGGAAGTTTTAAGGCATTGGATGCATGTGTTGAAAAAACACCCATTGGTGTTGTTGATTTATTAAATATTAAAGGATTAGGCCCTAAAAAGGTTAAAATTATTTGGGAAGAAATTGGCATTGATAATGTAAGCGATCTTTTAGATGCTTGCCGGCAGAATCGCTTGGTTGAAACTAAAGGTTTCGGATTGAAAACCCAGGCAGAAATCATTAAATCAATTGAGTTCTCATTCAGCGCAAAAGGCAATTGGCATTATGCTCGATTGCTCGATTTATGCAATGCATTTAAAGCCGATTTGAAATCCACATTTACAGGTTTTCAAGTTGAATTTTCAGGTGATTTTCGACGTTGTATGCCAACAATGAATCATTTAATTTGCGTCACTACAATTGATTTGTTGGAACTTGTAGAGTATTTAGAAGCTCAAGAAACAGAAGTTGAAGTAAATGATGATGAAATTTCTTTTCTTTTTGAGGGACAAATACCTTTTACAATGATTTGTACCGATTCACTTACATTCAATCGGGTGTTATTTGAGACCACCGGGAATTCGGAACATTTAAAATTGATTGGTTACCAACAAGAAGATTCTTTAAGTTTCACGAGCGAGGAAGACTTTTACAAAAAAAAGGAATTGCCCTTTATCATTCCTGAACAAAGAGAAGGATTAAATGAACTTGAATACAATATTATTGATCAGCATTTTATTGAATATGGCCAACTAAAAGGTGTGTTGCACAATCATACCAATTACAGTGATGGATTAAATACCTTGAAGGAAATGGCAGATTATGCTAAATCGCAGAATTATCAATATTTAGGCGTTTGCGACCATTCAAAATCTGCTGGCTATGCTAGAGGGCTTGATGAAGATCGCGTTTTTCAACAAATGCATGAGATTGATGAATTAAATGCAAAGATGTCTCCATTTAAAATTTTCAAAGGCATTGAAAGCGATATTCTTTCCGACGGAAGTTTAGATTATTCTGATGATGTTTTGTCCAAATTTGATTTTATAGTTGCATCTGTGCATTCTAATTTAACAATGTCTGAAGATAAGGCCAACGAACGCTTGTTGAAGGCCATCGAAAATCCATACACCACAATTTTAGGACATCCAACAGGGAGATTGTTGTTGATGAGGTCTGGATATCCAATCGACCATCGAAGAATCATTGATGCTTGTGCGGCAAATGGTGTTGTGATTGAATTAAATGCCCATCCTTATCGGTTAGATATCGATTGGAAGTGGATTCAATATGCACAAACTAAAGGTGTGAAAATTAGCATCAACCCAGATGCACATGAAAAAATGGGCTATCACGATATGTATTTTGGAACATTGGCTGCCAGAAAGGGTGGTTTGTTAACCAAGAATACTTTGAATTCATTGAATCTTCAGGAATTTGAAGATTTCCTTTCCAAAAGACGATCGTTAAAAAATATTTAAATGCAGGAAATTTTAGTCATTCGATTTAGTTCAATTGGCGACATTGTATTATGTACGCCAGTTTTTAGGTTGTTAAAAAAGAAATTTCCTGATGCCAAGATCACTTTCGTGACCAAAGATAAATTTCGGGGTATCTTGGAGGGAAATAATTATATTGATAGAATTTTGGCTTGGGACAATATCCAAGATCGTAAGGAATTGTCGGAGAGTTCTTTTGATGCAATTGTAGATTTACATTCCAACTTGAGGAGTTTTATGGTCAAGTTGCGTTTTTGGAACGTGCCTCGAACGTCCCTCAATAAAGAAAATTTGTATAAATTTTTATTTACCCTTACAAAATGGAAACGATTTGATGTCTCTTCAATTGTAGATAGATATGTTGAAACATTAAAGGTTTGGAACATTTTTAACGACAATGGAGGGCTAGATTTTGAGGGACAAGAAAGTGAAGTTGGATTAGAAGAAATAGGCAAGTATGTTGCGATTGTGCTGGGAGGAACATATACCACTAAGCGAATTCCGCAAAATAAATTAGAAGAATTATTTGCAGAAATGCAAAAAACCAAGTTTGTTCTAATTGGAGGGAAAGAAGAACTCGAACTAGGAAACTTGTTGGTTGAAAAATATAAGGGTAGGGTGATTTCAAAGTGCGGTCAATTGAACATCAATGAAAGTGCAGGTGTATTGAAACGTTCGGAATTAGTCATTGCAGGAGACACGGGTATGGCCCATATTGCTGCGGCTTTAGGAAAGCCTTTGGCTCTAATTTGGGGAAATACAGATAGGGGATATGGCATGTCGCCTGTACCCAAACCAGGTGTTGAATTGAAACATTTTGAGGTTGAGGGACTAGGGTGCAGACCATGTTCAAAGTTGGGATTTGCTGCTTGTCCTAAGCAACATTTTAAGTGCATGGAAGCACAAAAAATGGGAGAGGTTATGCAATTCGCTGAAAAATATTTGTAATCGCCACTAAAAATAGCAAAAAAACATACTTTTTTTGCTTATTTTCGCAACCCAAATAAATTTATATTTAGAATAATTTCACAATGAAAAGTAATAAATCAATCGTAATTTTTTCAGTTGTATTGGCCTTTGCGTGCTTATATCAATTGTCATTTACATTTAAGGCGAAGAGTTTTGAGAGTGAAGCACATGCGTTTGCTGCAAAGAAGGTCAAAACTGGTGAAAATGAAAAAGATGCTTATCGTAGATACATCGATAGCTTAGGAAACAAAGAGTATTACAACTTATTGGGAATCGTAGGATACACCTATTTCGAATGTAAGCAAAAAGAGATCAATTTAGGTCTTGACTTGCGTGGTGGTATGAACGTAACCTTGGAAGTAGAAAAAGATGCGATTGTAAAAGTATTGGCGAATGATTCAAAAGATGCGGATCTCAACAAAGCATGCAAAATTGCCGATGATGCGGTTATTAAGCAAGGTGCTGATTATGTAGACGCTTTTGTTGCTGCATTTAAAGAGATTGCCCCCAATAGAAACATGGCTGTATTGTTTGTGAAAGGAAACAATTCAGTGATTCAACAAAATAGCAGTCAAACTGAAGTTGTAAATTACTTGCGTTCTTCTATTAATACTGCCGTTGCCAACGTTAAGTCGGTTGTTGAAAAACGTATTAACCAAGCAAACGTAACTCAGCCAGTTGTTCAAATTGTTGAAGGTGGTAGAATTAGCGTTGAACTTCCAGGTGTAGACAACCCACGCCGTATGGAAGATTTGGTAGAAAAGAGTGCAAAATTAGAATTCTTTGAAGTTTATAGTGGATTAGAAGGTGTTAAAATCTTAAACAATTTGGTAAAAGCCTCTACACTGGCTTCTGCTGATATTAAAGATACTGTTTCAAATGATACAAATGCAAAAATTGATTCTTCTGTTAAAGCAACTGCAAAAACAGCGGGTTCTCAAAAAAGCGTATTGTCTTCAATATTGAAACCATTCGGTAAAGGTCAAGGATCTTCAATTTGCACAATCAAAGGAATCAACCGTGAGAAATTATTAAAACTATTGTCGGAGCAAAAATTCCAAGCAATTCTTGAACCATCAGTGAAAGTTGCATTCAGTGCAAAACCTATGGATTATGATGAAACTGGAAAAGTTTTAACAAACTCTGATGATTATTTCGTTTACTTCTTAAAACGCGATAGAGATGGCAATGCCGCTTTGTCTTCGGAAGAAGAAAATATCATTACCGATGCTCGCGAGAATACAAACCAAACAGGTCAGTTGGAAGTTTCTATGGAAATGACATCAACTGCAGCTTCTCGTTGGGCTCAAGTAACTGGTGCAAATATTGGTAAATTTATTGCAATTGCTCTTGATGACAGGGTTTATACTGCTCCAAGCGTGAATCAAAAAATTAGTGGTGGTAACAGTCAAATCACTGGTAATTTCGATATTCGTGAAGCTCAAGATTTAGCGAACGTATTGAAAGCAGGTAAATTACCTGCTCCTGCTAGAATTGTTGCGAGTGAAGTTGTTGGACCTTCTTTAGGAGAAGCTTCAATTGCTCAAGGTTTTATGGCCTTAATCTTAGGTTTCCTTTCAGTGGTTGTATTTATGGTTGTTTACTATAATAGAGCCGGTTGGATATCTATCGTTGCTGTATTAGGAAACGTCTTCTTAATTATGGGTGTGTTGTCGAGTTTAGGTGCTGCATTAACCCTTCCAGGTATGGCTGGTATTATCTTAACCATTGGTATGGCGGTTGATGCGAACGTTTTGATTTATGAGCGTATTAAAGATGAACTGTCACAAGGAAAAGGAATGAAATCTGCAATTAACGAAGGTTTCAAACACGCGTTAAGTGCAATTATCGACTCAAACATCACTCACTTATTGGCTGGATTCATTTTAACATTCACCGGTGCTGGTCCAGTTTATGGTTTTGCGATCATCTTGGTTATTGGTATCTTCAGTTCATTGTTCACAGCGTTGTTTATCACTCGATTGTTGTTAGATAGAAGAGCTGATAAAGGACATGATATCAAATTTGGATTTGCTTGGAACGATAATTTCCTAAAAGGTAAGAACATTGATTGGGTTAAAAATAGAAAGAAATATTATTTGTTTTCAACTGTAATCATTGTGATTGGTGTGATTGCTTTTGTTGCTAAAGGTGGAATTTCAACAGGTATTGACTTTAAAGGAGGTAACTCATTTACAATTCAATTTAACCCAAGTAAAGAATATAAAACGGATCAAATTAAAGAAGCTTTAGACAAAGGTTTAAAAGAGTCGAGCAATGAAGTTAAAACTTTTGGTTCTGAAGGACAATACAAAATATTAACAACATACTTGTTAAACGAGCAAGGTAAAGAAAGCAAAGCGAAAGTTGAAGCTGATTTATTAAAAGCTTTGTCTGGTTTTGAGTTAATTAAAAACAAAGATGGTGAAGGACCAGTTTTACAAGTTTCTAACGTTACCCCAACCATTGCAACTGAAATTAGAAATAAATCTGGTTTCTTAGTGATATTAACCGTTGTAGGTATCTTCTTATTCTTGGTATTCCGATTCAGAAGTATTGCTTACGGTATTGGCGCTGCTATTTCATTGATACATGATTTGGCTTTGGTATTGTCGGTTTATGCAATTGTTGATGGTTATGTTCCATTCGCAACTGAATTTGACCAACATTTAATTGCGGCTTTGTTAACTTTATTGGGTTACTCAATTAACGATACGGTAATTGTATTTGACCGTATTCGTGAATTCTTAACTTCTAAGCGTTCAGATAAAGACGATACCGTTATGATTAACATGGCGTTAAATGATACTTTAAGTAGAACAATCATTACATCATTAACCGTATTCGTGGTTTGTGTAATTCTCTTCTTATTTGGTGGTGATGCTTTGAAGAACTTCTCATTCGCAATGCTTATTGGTGTTGTCATTGGTACTTACTCTTCTTTGTGTATTGCAACTCCAATAGTTGTAGATATCACTAACAAAAAGAAAAAAAATAAATAACGAAAACTTCGCATAAATTACGAAAGCGGGGTGATATACCCCGCTTTTTTTTTGAATCATAATGAAAGAGATAAGTCACGCAAAACTGTTAGAAATTGCTGAGGAATTCGGCACTCCTGTGTATGTGTATCACGGAGAAAAAATTGTAAATCAATACCAACGATTGAAAGGCGCTTTTCCGGGTGTGAATGTACATTTACATTACGCTCTAAAAGCTTTAAATAATATCAATGTCCTTAAATTACTGAAACAACAGGGTGCTGGTTTAGATGCTGTATCCATTCAAGAAGTTCAACTTGGATTAAGAGCCGGGTATTTGCCAGCGGAAATTATGTATACGCCCAATTGTGTTGACTTCGATGAAATTAAAGAAGCCGTGAATTTGGGTGTAATAATCAATATTGATAATATTTCAACATTAGAACTGTTTGGACATGAATATGGATCTACCGTGCCTTGTTGCATTCGATTGAATCCGCATATTATGGCCGGTGGTCATAGTCATATTTCCGTGGGTCATATTGATTCTAAGTTTGGAATTTCAATTTACCAATTACGACATGTGCAGAGGGTTGTTGAATCGCATAAAATTAAAGTGAATGGATTGCATATGCATACTGGTAGTGATATCTTAGACGCCGATGTTTTCTTAAGGGGTGCGGATTTGCTTTTCGATGCTGCTCAATCATTCCCTGATTTAGAATTTATGGATTTTGGTTCAGGATTTAAAGTGGGATATAAAGACGGAGACATTGTAACCGATATTGAAGAAATGGGCGTTAAAATTGCCGAGGCATTTAAAACTTTTTGCAAATCATATGGAAGAGAGCTTTCTCTTTGGTTCGAACCAGGAAAATTCATAGTGAGTGAATCTGGTTCGTTACTCGTTAAGGCCAATGTGATTAAACAAACAACATCTACAGTGTTTATTGGTGTGAACAGCGGTCAAAATCATTTGATTCGACCAATGTTTTATGATGCATATCACCATATTGAAAATATTTCAAATCCTAAAGCAAATCCAAGATTATACAGTGTGGTTGGATATATCTGCGAAACAGATACTTTGGGATATGACCGGAAAATTGCTGAAGTGAGAGAAGGAGATGTTTTAAGAATTAAAAATGCAGGAGCCTATGGTTTTACGATGAGTAACAATTACAACGCTCGATTACGTCCTTGTGAAGTGCTTTATTTCAAAAATAAAGCGCATTTAATCCGTAAACGCGAAACGATTGAGGATTTATATAGAAACGAAGTCGAAGTGCTTTAAAATGTCTTTATTTGAGTTCCGACTACAAAAAGAAAGGCGATCTATTTAGATCGCCTTTCTTTTTATGAGGATTATGTAGTTTATTTTGTTGTATTAAACCAATATTCTGGGCTCTCAGCTACAATGTCGTAGGTTTTTCGGATGTAACCACGCATAATTCTATACTTAATAGACAATAAAGGCAATTTGCTAGGGTTTTTAGATTCGAACAATTTATCTGGGATAAAACTAAATCTAAATTTACCACCTCCAATGTCCCTCATAAGCATTTGTGGAACCAAAGCACTGATGTTTTTATCAGCAGCAGTTAACTTATCGCCATCTACGAAATAAATATACTCTGTAGAACCTGTTCCATATCTTGCTTTTACAACACAATAGAAATCAGATTTATCTCTCAAAGTATCATTTGTTTCTAAGTTTCTATCGTAAGTAATAGACAATACATCTTCAGGAGAAATACTCAAGGTATCTTTCAAAACCAAGCCTGGGAAAGGAAAGAACTTCTTGGGACCAGAAACCGGCATGTCAATTTTTATTGTGATATCTTCAGTTTTATCTTCGCCACCACTCACTGTACCCGTGCCATCTTTCTTTTTCAACAAAAGATTAATTCCTTTGCTATAAAGATCTGCTTTGGTACATTCATAAAATTTAGTAGGAATCATTCGGTAAAACCAAATATCGTTACCCGCAGAAGTAAAACGCAAAGCGTCATTGCTTGCGCCCCAAGTTCCATTGTGCAATGGAT
The DNA here is from genome assembly GCA_903879775.1 of uncultured Bacteroidota bacterium. Lineage (GTDB taxonomy): Bacteria > Bacteroidota > Bacteroidia > NS11-12g > UBA955 > VMCP01. Next base: position 5,174 of record CAIRMY010000019.1, on the reverse strand, counting down.
GTCCTACCGGATGCTCCTTAGGAGCCCAGGTCCACATGTACAATGCGTCGGTCGTTCCAGCCAATTGCTGACGTTCACATTTTTTAATGTCAACCCAAATGGTAATACTATCATCTAAATTAACTGGATCAGGTGTTATCCAACCTTTTTGAGCAAATACAGAAGTAAATGCTGTTAAAATTATATTTAATGCAATAAACTTTTTCATAAGGATTAATTTTTACGTTCGAACCAAAGGTGATAACAAACGGTTCTTTTACCACCGCGGAATTTATTGATTTTGAGGATAAGATATCTGTCTTGTAAACGAACAGGTCTGATTAACTTAACATTCATTTGTTGCGCAGTTCCATCGTTTAAAACGACATATGAAGGATAGTCGTTATTGTCAAATTTCCAAGCTCCGGTATTTGAGTTAAACATTTCACTACCGTTTCCAGCTTTGATGTCAAACAATGACGTATTCTTATCGAATTTCATTTCCATCGGAGTTGAATTTAGCAACACTTCCGACACATCCAATAAAGTATCACTTTCAGTGAACGCCAATTGAACATTCACATCAACTTGATCGGTTTTCATTAAAACCCAATTTCCGTTAATCCCGTCTAATTGACTAGATTTAGGTCCTAATTCCTTTTTTTCGGGTCTGCATCCTTGAAACCCAAACATCAATGCGAAAGCAAAAATGCCAATAATTATTTTATTTTTCATTAGTTACAACCTCCTGTTGGATTTATATCGAAAATACTTGTTTTTTCTGTAATTGGGAACTGCATGATAATTCCTTTGCAATTCCAAGGGTGACCATGAACAAAAAGATTTTGTCCCTCAATAGCACCCAATCTTTTCACCTCATGAATTCTATCGCCTTGGAAAAGTAACTCCATTCTTCTTTCTGCACGCACAGCTGTTAAAACATCAGCCGCGGTTGCACTCGATGAAACAAGTTTAGAATTGTCTGTGTAGGCTCGGGTAATTATTTTGTTGATATCGTCAATCGCTGTTGTTAAATTGCTATTTCTCATGGCATAACATTCTGCACGAATCAACATCATTTGAGTTAAATGCAATACTGGAACATTGAAGAAAGGAGCATTGAATTGATTTGATTTCACAAATTCATTTGCAGCACCTGCATTCACCGCTTGCAACATTTGTAAACGTTTATCAGTCACATTTCCTTTGATTGATGCCCAATAAGCACGGTCAAGTTGACACGTTGGCACACCTGGCGCATAGTTGTCTGAATATCCTCCACTGCGTTTATCAGTAATACCAGTGCTTACAACAGAGAAAATATGCTCAGTGTAACCAGCGGGATCAAACAGGTTACTGGTATCGCTGAAGGTGAATTTTTTAGATTCAATGACTTCATTTGCCATGGTTCCAGCGTCAGTATAATTCCCCATTTGGAAATAAACATTTGCAAGTAAAGCTTTTGCTGCCCATTTGGTGGCATAACATGGTCCATTGGTATTCAATGTGTTGTCTTCGCCTAAATTTGCAACCGCAGTATTTAAATCAGCCAATATAGAAGTGTAAGCTGCCGCAACATTTTCTCTAGGCATTGGCTGTGTGGTTACTTTACGTTGGATTGCAATTCCAGGGTGTGAGTTGTCTGAAGTGAATCCATAAGGTTGTGCATACATTCTAACAGCAGTAAAATGACCTAAGGCACGAATGAAGGCTACCTCGCCAAAGATTCTATTTTTATCTACATCAGATAAACCAGAAACGTCATTGACTTTAGATTCAACAAAGTTCGCTCTAAAAATCATTCTGTAGATCATAGAATAATATCCACCGCTCGAGGTATTGAAGAACAATATGTTGTGATTGTATACTTCTCTTAAATCATTATTGTTTGGCACGTTCAAATTGTCGCCAAGCATTTCGGCCAACATTTGAGAAAATCCACCATGAGTATTCGCCAACTCGTTGTAACTACCATTCAGTAGACGCTGTAAATCTTCAGCAGTTTTCACTGCATCTGCAACAGGAATTTCGTTCGGTGGCGGTGTTTCTATCATTTTTTCACAACCAGTTGCAAACAATCCTAAAATTGCCACCAATGGTAAGAAAACCTTTTTGTAAGTTAAAATCTTTTTCATGTTTAGAAAGTTAAATTAATTGCCAAACTGTAACTCTTCTCTTGAGGAGTTGTTAAATAAGTGATACTACCACTCATATTTCTATCTGTTGCGTTTTCAAAGTCACGCGCAATCTCGGGATCAATACCTGTGTAGTTGGTCCATGTTAATAAATTGGTTGCAACAAACGTAAATTTAATTGATTCAAATTTAGATGTTTTCAAAACCGCTTTAGGAACAGAATACGATAAACTGATGTTTCTTAAACGAGCAAATGTTCCATCTTGCAACCACAAATCTGTATTGATCCATGGAGTTGTAGAACCATGATTGAATGTTGTTAATGTCATTTTCGGAATATTGCTTTCATCACCAGGTTTTTGCCATCTGTCTAAAACTCTGCGATCCATATTCCAATCTGTAATTAAACTCATTTGACGCTTTACAGAACTTTCGTAAATGTTACCACCAATGTTAAAGTAAACATTTGCATTTAATTCCCAACCCTTGTAAGAAATATTATTTGAAATATTACCAAAAGCAATTGGCAATATATTTCCAACAGCCACACGGTCAGATGGGTCCCATTTAGCAGTAATGTTTCCATTGATATCATAATATTGAGGTGCACCAGTTTCTTTATTTACGCCGGCATATCTCACCAAGAAGTTTGTGCCTACAGGTTCGCCAACCACCACACGGGTATCGTTCGTTCCACCGCTAATTGCATCAGGTGAATATACACCAATGCTGGTAATTTTATTCCAGTTACGCGCAATGTTAAAGTTGGTTGACCACTGGAAGTTTTTGGTTCTTACGTTAATTGTTTTCAACGTGAACTCAAGTCCCTCATTTTCAATTTTACCTACATTGTCGTAGAAACTTCCAAATCCAATTGATACTGGAATTGAAACGTTCATAATCACATCGCTCGTTTGCTTGTTGTAGTATACAAATTCGGTGCTAACTCTACCTTTAAACAATTGCATTTCAATTCCTGCATCATAATTTACAGTACTTTCCCAACGTAAATTAGGATTTTCTAAACGCGCAACGGCCAATTGTTTTTGTCCATTATAAAAGGGCAAATTAGAACTTGGTGTCACTGTACCCCAACGTGCGTAATTGTCGAAATTTGCATTTCCAGATTTTCCCACCCCTGCACGAATTTTCATGAAGTTGATGGTTTTATTTTTCTTGAGGAAATTTTCTTCACTCACAATATAGCCAAAGGCTGCAGCTGGGAAGAAACCATAACGGTTGTTTGTACCAAAACGACTACTTCCGTCCCAACGACTCGTTAATTGCAAGTTGAATTTGTTTTTGTAGCTATAGTTGAAACGACCGAAGAAAGACAAGAAAGCCCAATTATAAGGAGTGTTATAACGTGAAACCAACGCGGTGTCTGGAATGCTGTTTTGGTCTACGGGACCAACGGCATCAAAATTTTCAACGTATTTACTTTGAGACAATGAATTCTGATATTCGTTACCAACCATCAACGCAATTTTGTTGTTTTCATTGATTTTCTTGTTCCATTGACCAGTTACAAAATAGTTGTAGTTTCTTGTCCAAGTTGGAAACCATTTTGCATTGCCATTTTGTTGGTAATTTTGATTGTAATAACGAATTAATTCAGATGGCTCATAGATAAGTTCATTGTAATCCATGTAATCGACACTACCACTTGCATTGATTGAAAATTCAGGAGAAATTTCATAGCTAATCGAAGCATTGTTAATTGTTCTAACTTCTACAGATCTCCAATTTTTCAAATCGCGGATGGTATGCAATCCGATTGGTGTCAAATAAGATTTAGAAGAACTATCATAAACCGGATTTAAAGGATAAATGTTCAACATTGTACTCATTGCAGAACCCAATCCTCCAGCCCAAGCTGCATCAACACGGTTGTTTGTGCCTTTGCTTAATGAATGCGACAGGTTGATATTTAAACCTTTGATAGGGTTATAGTCGAAGTTAACGCGTTGACTTGTACGCTCATAGCTATTTCCTTTAATAAATGAACCATTGTTGTCGTATGACAAAATGTGTTTCACCGCAAAGTTTTTACCTTTATAGTTTGTACCAATGTTATAGTTTTGTTTCACTCCAGTTGTGAGCATTTGATCAACCCAATCGGTATTGTTGTTTTGAACATCGGCCCATTTTACACGCAATCCAATTAACGATAAATCAGGAGTTCCTGTATGGCCATCATTTTCCCATGCTTCTTGGTAAAGTTGTAACCAATCTTGACCACTTAACATGTCAGGTTTTTTTGTTGGCACACTCACCCCAATACGGGTGCTAATGTCGAACTTCAATCCAGATTTTCTAGCTCTTTTTGTGGTAATTAAAATAACACCGTTTGCACCTCTCGATCCATAGATACTGGTTGCTGCAGCATCTTTTAAAATCTCGATGTTTTCAATGTCTTCTGGGTTTATACTTGCGAGTGGGTTGTTATTGAAACCTCCGCCATAGTTAGAACCATTTGCACGATTCATAAAGTAATCTTGTGTAATTGGAATTCCATCAACTACATACAATGGATCACCCGCGGCTGAAATTGAAGCAGCACCGCGAATACGAATGAGCGAAGCTGATCCAGCCATACCGCTTCCAACTGTCACCTGAACACCAGCCGCTTTACCTTGTAGCGAAGCTTCAAAACTTTGAGTTGGTAATTCAGTAATTTCTTTGCCATTAACGGTTGAAATTGATCCAACAACATTTCTTCTTGATGATCTACCATAACCAATGATAACCACATCGCCAAGGCTTTCGGCTTCCGGATTTGCAACCGTGTCTTTATCGCCATTTTTTATGGCATCTGTTTGCTGTGAGAAACCATTTTGACTCATTCCCAAACCTAAAAGGAGTAGGCCAAAAAGTTTCCAAAATTGTAATTTGTTTTGCATAGGTTTAATTTCGGATGGCAATATAGCGAATTTTAAAGTAAGTGTCAATATAACAATTACTCAAAATTGTCATAAATTTTTACACAAGATTAACTTAATGTTTAAATTACAGTAAGTTATTTGTCCTTATTTTTCAATGCCTTAAGGCGAATTACAG
>CAIRMY010000018.1 GCA_903879775.1 uncultured Bacteroidota bacterium | reverse complement strand
TATTTAATCGTTGCAGTTGTATTCAGCTATACTTTTTTTTATTTTGTGGATTTTTCAAAAATGATTGGCTTTCTAAAAGTATTATTCAATGGAAATACTGTATTTTACAATCCTGAAATAATGACAGAATTATATAACCATGGAATTTGGTTATTATTTGCAGTATTTTTCCTTTTCCCTTGGGGAAGTCAAATTGTGAAATATTTAACCAAATCGTTTGGGTTTAATACATCTTTCGTATTCACGGTTAAAACATGTGTTAATTTAAGTTTATTATGTATCGCTATTTCTTTATTGGTCGCGAAATCGTATAATCCATTTCTTTACTTCCGATTTTAATTGAATAATGAAAAATAAATTGATTATTTTCAACGTTGTTGCCCCTTTCTTGATAGTGATTGGGATTCTGTTTGCTACCATAATTTCAAAAAAAGAAAACATATCTGAAGTTGAAAAAAGAAAATTGGCTGAACTCCCTCAATTAACTATGAAAAATTGGCTGAACGGTGTTTTTGCGAATCGTGTTGAAGATTATTTGTCTGATCATGTGGTTTACCGAAATAGATTTATAAGTTTATCAGATAATTGTAAAGAATTTTATAATTTTCGTTTTTTTTCTCCATTAAATCCAGAGCCCGAAGGTATTCTGGTTAAAATACAGTCTCCTCAGAAATCAAGAACAACTAAAGTAAATTCTCCTTTAGATAATGAAATAAATCGTTCTGAATTACTGCTAGATACAAATCAAGAATTGGTGAGTACAGAAGGGATTTATATTTACGATAGTTGTGCATATCAGTTTTTTGGAGGTAGTAAAAATAGCGCTACCCGCTATGCTAAATCTGTAAATGCTATAAAAGCTAATTTGTCAGATTCAATCGTTGTTTATTCTTTGATTGTACCGTCGTCAACGGAGTTTTCACTCCCCAAAGAAAAATATAAAGGAAAATCTACTTCGGAAGAAGCGAATATCAATCTAGTTTACAGTAAATTATCACCTAAAGTCCTTACAACCAGTGTCTATAAGCGTTTGGCCAATCACAATAGAGAATATTTATATTTCAAGACAGATCATCATTGGACGGCTCGCGGTGCTTATTATGCATATCTTGAATTTTCAGCTGTTGCTGGTTTCGATGTAACTCCAATCACCGAAATGAAACCTACTTTCATGAAGAGTACTTTTTTAGGCAGTTTATATGCACTAACCCGACATTCATCATTAAAAGGGAATCCAGACAGGGTCGAATATTTTGATAAGAATTTTCAAGGCGCATCAGCGTATTTTAAAATGAAACCAACTGATAATTGGAAAAAAACACAAATTGTGAATAAAAAAGGAGAGTATGGAATTGGATATGGTGTCTTTTTGGGGATTGATTATCCTGTAATGAAAATCAATGGTTTGGTTAAAAATGGTAGAACTTTACTCGTGATAAAAGATTCATACGCAAATGCATTTATTCCATTTTTGGTATCTCATTTCGAAAAAATTTATGTAGCAGATATTCGTTATTTCCCTTATAAAATCACTAATTTTGTAAAAGAAAATCGAGTGAATGAGGTACTTATTATGAATCATATTGTAACAGCAAATAGTCCATTCACATCGAACAAATTAAACAAATTAATAAAATAAGGTAGAAAATGCGTTTGTTTTTTTTACTTAGTTTTGTTTGTTCAATCAATTCCTTATGGTCCCAAAATGCGGATTCTTCAACTCAAAACATCGTTGAAATTTGCTCTTATGATAGCAATATAATTCAAAATGACATTGGTCTGAAGCGTTTCTTTCTTTCTCTTGATTCTCTAAGAAAAAAGCAGAAGTTGAAGATAAACATTCTTCATATTGGCGATTCACATATACAAGGTGATTACATGTCGCGAACAATTCGGTACAGATTACAACATGAATTTGGGGAAGGTGGTAGAGGACTGGTATTTCCATATTCTTTTTTAAATATGTATGGACCAGTTGATTACAAGTGTAAAACGAATGTTCAATGGGAAAATTCGCGCATTTTTCCAAAAGAAAAAAAATTCCCTGTTGGTTTGGTTGGTTATACAGTTGCCACAAACAATCCGAATATGCATTCCATGATTGATTTAACGGGCCCTCCCAAGAATTCTTGGGGCTCACTGGATAATTTTAACGATTTTCCAAATAATTTATTCGATAGGGTTAAGATTATCTATTCCAATGACTCTCTAGCCATGCCTCTTATTGTTTCGCCAT
>CAIRMY010000017.1 GCA_903879775.1 uncultured Bacteroidota bacterium | reverse complement strand
CATTTCTCTCAGCTTTAAAAAGTCACAATGCGACTCGTTCTCCACCGACACTGTGCCCCACTCATAATTACGGCCTCTCACAAATTTATTTCAAGTCAATTCAATGCATTTGAACTTCAAGCTACAATTCAATGCGACATAAATTTATCGAGTTCTAATTTTATTGAATTTGGATTCAAAGACAGCAATCAAAAATCAACATTTATTCGCTTAGGAAATACGCTTGACCAACTACAGATATTTATCAATGACAGTCTCGAAAAAGTTGGACCTGAAAAAGAATTCAATGTTTCAAAGTTGAATCTAAATATTAAAATCATCGTTTTAAAAAACATCCTAAAGGTCATTCAACTGAATTTAAATGATCATTCAAAAACAGAATATTCAGTCAATTTAAATCAAATAAATTTCAATTGTAGAGAAGGTTTTATAAAAATAACTCAATTTGGAAGCACAGCAATTGCGAAACATTCATTTCAAGATATCTATTTGGGACAAATACGCAACGATACAATTCCACCTAAAATAAAGTCGATTAAACAAATCAAAAACAATACCATCGAAATTTCTTTTTCAGAATCAATTCGCAATATCAAAAATGATCATATAACCTGTAAACAAATACCTATAGATTCTTTTTCAGTCAATAACGATTCTACTATTGTCAATTGTATTTTACAAAACAAGGAACATTTGTCGTCAGACACATTGAAAATACAAATTAAACAACTCAGCGATTTAAATGGCAATACCGTATATAACGAGATTGCAGTATGCAAATATCTTTATGTAGACACGCCAAAATTCGGCGATATCATTCTCACAGAAATCATGGTAAAACCTAGTCCAACTTTAGGGTTGCTTCCGGAAAAAAAGTACATAGAAATTTACAATTCAACCAACCAATATTTTAATGCCAATTGCTTAATTCTAAGCGATCAATATACTCTAGGCTATCTACCAAATTATATTATCAAACCAAAAGAGTATTTGGCAATTGGGTATAAAGGTGATACCACAGACTTTAAATTTACCCATTTCTTGGGTGTGAATTCATTTCCAAGTTTCAATCAAGATAATGATTTTGTGATACTTAAAACAAAAAAAAACCATATTCTCTTTCAAATGTATTACCATGAAAATTTGATGGATATTGACCATCGAAATGGCGGGTATTCACTCGAAAAAATCAATCTCAAGTATAAAAATCAAGAAATTGAAAACTGGAGCAGCAACAAAAATATCGGAGGTTCACCGGGCAAACCCAATGATCAAACTGAGGTATTTATCCCTCAAGAAATAAAGACTGTAGAAGCTTATCATACTTCTGATTCAATTTATTTAAGAGTCAATAGCACGTTGGATCCAAATTCAAATTACACGGCAATTTGCAATGGCAAAAATGTAAATTTGAAGCTTGTACAAAATGAAATTCTCACTGGAAAATTACCTGATTTATTTAGTAATTATTCGCAAATTACAATTGAAAAACTATTTGAATTTGATTCATTGATTTCAGGAAATTCACCTGTAAACATTTCATATCAATATACTTTCAATTCAAGCAAATTGGATTTCAATGAAATATTGTTTCATAATTTCGTTGGGAATCCTGATTACATTGAATTTGTAAATAACGATACATCAGCAATTTTTTTAGAACAATTTGTTCTCAATATTTACCAAGATGATGCAACGAGTATTAAGCATCAATTCCCTCTAAAAAACCCTCATAGATGGCTTTTGTATCCGCAGGAATATATATGTTTCACAAGCGAAAAATCTAAAACGCTCATGCAATTCCCCTCTTCAAGCAAACACAAAATTATTGAAAAAAGCGGGTTCCCAAATTTCACAAGTCAATCTGGCGAACTTGGAATAATTCATCTAAACTCGGGATCTATAGATTTAACCAAATTACATTACAATGCCAAAATGCACAGTTCTTTTTATGTTGAAACTAGTGGAATTTCATTAGAAAAACTGAATGAAAACTTACAAAGTAGTGAGCTAAATTCCTGGAGTAGCGCCACTCAAACGGAGCAATACGGAACCCCTGGCAAAGAAAACTCCGTAAAACTTCAACTATCACAATCACCAAACAAAAATCATTTTTCAATACGTAAAAATACAATCATTGGCAATGAAACACTCATCCTAGATTATGCATTTAACAAACCAGGATATATAATAAAAGCAGATATTTACAATAAAAATGGAATCTTCCTCATGAATTGCGTCCAGAATTTTAGGTCATCTAACCAAGGATTCATTAACATTATACCATATTATCAGTTTCAAATACTTCCACCAGAAAATTATATTTTAAAACTTGAAGCTTTCTTGCCAAATGCTGACCTTTGCAAGCAAGTCATTCGATTCACGGTTCTAAATAAATAACAAATTGACACTCCAAGAAATTAAAAAAGATTTTAAAGAATCTTGTGAAAACTTATTCAATCAAACCGAAATCAATCAGTTTTGGAAATGGTTCGAAGAGAATTTAGTGAAAATTGCCGATGAAAATAATCGAAGTAATCAATATAAAGTTTGGATAGATGACTTATTAAATGGCAAACCAATTCAATATATTTTTGGATATGCGTTTTTTCATCGTTACCAATATTTTACAGATTCGCAAACACTCATACCGAGACCAGAAACAGAAGAATTGTGCGAATTGATTTTAAATTCCAATAAAGGAACCCATCAAATCAAAGGCATCGACATTGGAACAGGCAGTGGATGCATTCCTCTAACACTTTTAAATGAACGTAAAGAATGGAAATTTGATGCTTGGGATATTTCCGCCGGAGCATTAGAAGTGGCCAAGAAAAATGCCGAAAAATATGACTTAACGCAACGAATTCACTTTTCACAAGTCAATTTTTTAACCAATGATTTCCAAGAAAACGATTATGATATTATCGTATCAAATCCACCATATATTTCTAAATCAGAGTTAGTCAACATGGATAAAAGGGTGGTTTCATTTGAACCTCATTTGGCTCTATTTGTGAATCACGATGTGATGGAATTTTACAACGCACTCTATGACTTTTTCGAATCAAACACCAATAAAAATGCCCAACTTTGGATGGAAACGCATCAAGACTATTGTGAAGATGTTATTGCCATTTTTTCTAGAAAGTTTGAGGCAAAAAAAATCGAGGATTTTTCTCAAAACCCTCGATTTGTATGTGTAACTAAAGTTTAATTACTTTTTTAATTCGATAAAACCACCATTATTCTTCAATTCACCGGTCTTGTAAATTTGGGTTAATGTAGTATAAATACCTTGAGAATAGCGCTTTTGGTCGTTTTCTCCACTTTGCATGAATAAATTCAAGATTAAATCTTTGGAAGTAATTGGAGCCGACAAAGTTCTCATATAATTTAAAATGATATCTTTTTTAGTTAATTCTCCAGCCTTCTTTCTTCCTCCACCTTTTCTGCCTTCAGACTTCGCGGGACGGCCTCTTTTACCTGCTGTTTTCGTCACTAATTTCGCTGGACGCCCTACTGAACGCTTAATTCCCCCGCCACCATTGATTAACTTAGAACGGTAATCTTTCGCTCTGTTTTTCCAAAGTTTAATTGACAAATTGGCTTTATCACGGGCTTTATCAATCTCTTTTTTATTCTTAGCGTCAATTTTTTCAATTTCTTTAGCCGCTAGAGCTTTCGCTTTTTGAATGGATTCAAATAGATTTTGAACTTCTTTTTCTAGAGCCTGAAAAACTGCAGATTGGCCACTTTTATCGCCAGTTTTTTTAGACTTTATCTTGTTTTTGGATCCAGGTTTGCGACCTCTTTTTTTAGGTTCAACAACTTCGTTTTTTTGTTGTTTATCTTTTTTCATGGTTAATAATTGTAAATCTTTTTGTTTGTTTAATTCTCTACAAATTTCTG
>CAIRMY010000016.1 GCA_903879775.1 uncultured Bacteroidota bacterium | reverse complement strand
TCAAAAACACTCGAATAAACACCTTTATCTCCGGTTGTGCCATTGAACATATTATCGTCGAAAACACTCCAATTGTCATACCCTTGCACCGGATAATTCACCAAAGGCATACTATCAAAATTACAAACATGGGTAAATTTCATATCAGCCATTTTACAGATATTTTCCCTCACAAACGACCTAAAATCTTGCTTGCTTGTGCGTTCAACAATTAAACTTAAAAAAGCATAATTGGTGTTGCAATAATCATAAGAACCAGGTTTTGCAAAGTGCTTATCTGGTTGAGCATTTACCAATTCTAGAACATCTTCATTCACCAAATGCCCCTGCCCCTGCTTTAAGTTAAACCCTTTATAATTGTAATAGAAATAGTCGGGCAAGCCGCTGGTATGACTCAATAAGTTTCTGATTGATAAATTTTTACGTTTCAATTCAGGCAAGTACCAATGCACACTATCGTCGATGTTTAAATACCCATCTTGGTGCAATAACATCACCGAAATGCCAGTAAAAACCTTAGAAACAGAAGCCAGCTGAAAAATATCTTCAGGGTAAACTGAATCCCTGGTAGAACGAATTGAATTTCCCCGAGAGCCAAAAATGATGCTATCATTTTTAAACATCAAAAAAGACCCATTGAAATTCCCAATTCTGTTGAATCGGTCAAAGAAATTGTTAATTTTTATTTGGGTGGTATCCGAAAAAGGCAAATATTTTTCCCGCAGCATTCTTTCCGTTGAACCCATTGCACGATTTCCCTGCGCCATCAGTCCCTCCGAAAAAAGAAAAAAACCAAACGCCACAAGCTTAACCGTATGTTTCAAAAAGGAGTTCATGCGAGAATTACAAAAATAAACGAGAAAATCCCATTCATTTTTGAAGTTACACACAGGATTAACGAGCGTATTTTTTAAGGAACATTCAGAATTTTATGCGTTTGCAAAGAAATTTGCCAATGCGGATGCTCTTTCACATAATCAATGATCAATTCCATCATTTTATCGCGTTTGTCCCACTCTGGCTGCAAGAATAATTTACAGTTTTCATTGCAATGGATTTCCCATTGTTCGGCCCATTGAAAGTCGGATTTATTGAAAGCCACAATTTTCAACTCATGGGCTTTTTTCAATTCCAATTCGAGGGGAAATTTAAATTTCTTTGGAGAAATGGTAATCCAATCGAAATCCCCTCTAATTTCATAAGCCGCAGAGGTTTCAATATGCACCCTTAAATTGGCGTTGTGAAAAAGATCAACAATTTCTGACAAGTCATACATCGCGGGTTCACCACCAGTAATGACAACAATATTTGCCTTTGACGACTTCACCCAGATGAGCATATCTGCCGCAGAAAACGACTGATACTGCGAAGCATCCCAACTTTCTTTCACATCACACCAGGTGCAACCTACATCGCAACCGGCCAAACGAATGAAGTAGGCAGGCACTCCTGTAAATGCACCCTCCCCCTGAATGGTGTAAAAATGTTCCATTACAGGAAAAACAGCGGTCATTTTAATTGAGCTTTACGTGCTTTTAAAGTATTGTTTAACAATGCAGTAATGGTCATTGGACCAACACCGCCTGGAACCGGAGTAATGGCAGATGCCTTTGGTTCAACAGACGCAAAATCAACATCACCAGACAATCTCCAACCAGCTTTCTTGGTTGCATCGTCAATTCTAGTTGTTCCTACATCTATCACCACAGCACCTTCTTTCACCATATCGCCAGTTACAAAGCCAGGTTTACCAATTGCCGCAACAATGATATCGGCTTGTAAGGTAAAGTGACTTAAATTCTGAGTTCTGCTATGACAAACGGTCACTGTGGCATTTCCAACAGGACCTGGATTTGACAATAAAATGCTAATTGGTCTACCAACAATGTTACTTCTTCCAATCACAACCACGTGTTTACCAGCAGTTTCGATGTTGTAATGTTGTAAAATTAAGGTAATTCCCAATGGAGTTGCAGACACAATACCATCGTTTCCTTTGGCCAACTGCCCCATGTTTACATCGTGAAAACCATCTACATCTTTCTGAGGTAAAATGGCATGTGTAATTTTTGTTTCATTGATATGCTTAGGCAATGGCAATTGCACAATCAATCCATCAATTTCAGGATCAGCGTTAATTTCCGCAATTTTTGCAAGCAATTGTTCTTCGGTAATTGTTTCGTCGTAACGAATCACTGTCCCTCCAAAACCAACCTCGTGACAAGCTTTTTCTTTTGCCCCAACGTAAGTTTGAGAACCACCATCATTTCCAACTAAAATAGCCACCAAATGCGGCGCACGATGACCTGCAGCCACCATTTGCTCAACCTCTTGAGCAATCTTTTGCTTTAAAGTATCGGCAACTTCTTTGCCATTCAATATCAATGCCATTGCCACAAAAATACTGATTTTTCAGGGTAAAATGTGAAAAATCGGAAAAAAGCAACCGCTTACATCAATTCAACATAGGTGCAACCGTCGCCACCCCTATCGGCATGTTCATCGTAATAACTTTTAATAAAGTTCACAGTTTTAAAATGTTGACGCAACAATTTCCTCAATATTCCATCGCCCCGGCCATGAATGATTTTCACAGTTCCTTGTCCCAAAGCATACGCTTCATCCAACCATTTTTGAACCTTCAACAATGCTTCATCTCCCCTAACGCCCCTCAAATCTATCTCGTTCGAAAAACTCGCTTGTCGTTCTACCCAGTTAAATCCAACCCTCGCCTTTTGCTTCGTGCCACCCCCAGAAGTCTTAGAAATTTGCAATTCCTCCAACGGAACCCACATTTTCAACAATCCAAAAGCCACCAAAATCTTATTCTTTTTTACTTCCAACACCTCTCCCTCTTGATTCGACGCTTTGTTTTTCACCTTCGAACCCGGTAAAATGTCGGATGGCTTCAATGGCACAATCACTTCCGATTCTTGTGTTGTATGCTTTTGAGGGACATTCTTTTGCGTAGATTTCGTGGCATCGGTATTGACTTTGGCTTTGAACTGATCAAGCTCCATTCTGGCTTTCATGGTTGGTTCTTTTTTTGCCCCGTGTTCACGAATCACCCTTATGGTATTTTCAATCTGCTGGTTTGTATCGGCGAGCAATTTTTGCGCTTCCCAACGCGCCAGATCAACAACTTCCTTGCGCTTCGATTGAAGTTTTTCCTTCAACTTGTTATACTCGTCTTGCAATTCTTGTAAGTGGTTCGACTTGCGCTCGTTGTCGGTGATTAACCTCTGTAAATATTGATTCTGTTGCTCCAAATGCAACATCAAATCTTCCGTTTTGCCAATTTCTTTGCCTGTTAACGCTTCAATTCGTTTCATCCAAGCTTCATCGAAACCTGTTTTACGCATCAATTCCAATGCAAAACTGCTACCAGGTTTTCCCATCACAAATGAATACAAAGGCTTTAAGGCTTTTGCATCATACGCCATGCTGGCCTGAGCAACATGCTCCATCCCAATTCCCCATTCCCTCAACTGAGAAAAATGCGTTGTTGCAATGGCAAATGCACCCCTTTCGAGCAACTGCTCCATCAAGGCTTGGGCAATTGGCGCTCCAAATCTTGGATCTGTGCCAGCACCAATTTCATCCAATCCAATGAACGCTTTTGGTCCTGTATGTCCCAAAATAGCCTTCAAATTGGCTAAATGTGCACTAAAAGTACTCAATCCTTGCTCAATGCTCTGTCCGTCGCCGCAATCAATCCCTAAAAATTCAAAGACCGAAAATTCACTTTCAGGCAATGCCGTAACATACAATCCGCATTGAAACATATATTGCAAAAGCAAGGTTGTTTTTAACACAACACTCTTACCACCTGCATTGGGACCACTCACCACCACGATGCGATTTTCACGCATTTCAATGGTCAATGGAACAATCTTTAAATTTTGTTTCCCCAGTTCCTTCTTTAAAACTGGATGATATGCTTGCTTTAAGTACAAGCCTTGGTGTTCAATATATTTTGGTCGCTCAGCCTGATATTGACTGCAAATTTGCTGCTTTGCATACACAAAATCGGCCAACGCCATTTGGTGCATCACCTGGTTGAGTTGGTGATGGTAAGGCTTCAAATCGGCCGTTAACTGCTTCAACAATTTCTCGCGTTCTCGGCGTCGTTCAGCATACATTTCCTTCAAATGATTGTTCATTTCAAGAATCGCCGCGGGCTCAACATACAATATTTTCCCGGTCGCTGAAATGTCCTTCACAAATCCTTGAACCTTACGCTTAAATTCTGCTATGACCGGAATCACAAGTCGCTCTTCCCTCACTGTAACATCGGTATCGGCTGTGTAACCAGCGTTTTTCCATTCTCTAAAGATTGATTTTGTGAGGGACCTCGCCTCTCGCTCCAATCTTTGTATGCCTTGAGTGAGTTTCTGATAGGTTGGTGATGCCGACGATTTAAACGAAGCATCTTCATCGATCACCCCGGAAATCAATTCAACACAAGGCTTAATGGCATCATTGGCAATGAAAATTTGATGAAACTTCGGAAATAATTCTTGCCTTGAAACCAATATTGCACTCACTTTTTGGTAAGCTTGCAACACGCGTAAAATTGCAAACAACTCGTCCTCCATGAAAAAATAATTTTCAATGTCGATGTGCTTCAACCACAATGAGATATCTGCCGTTTCTTGAAATTGAAACAATGAAGGAAATTGCTCTAAAAGCACATTTGCTTCATCGAGATAATCGAGTTGTAAGGAAATCTGCTCCCAAGAAGTGAGCATGGAAAAATCGGAAGCTAATTTTTGGGAAGTTTCAAACCTACAACGGTTTTCAATTTCAGAACGAAGTTGCTGAAACCCTACAATGCTTTCAAAATGATCTGGATATTTCAATTTTTATCCATTTTATGTTTCAACTCATCGCGTTGCAAAACATCAATGACTTTTTCCATCAATTCGGCAAACAATTTACCATCGCGCTTGTACGATTTTAAAGTTTCATCGAAATCGGACTGATCTACGTTGTGTTTCTTCAAAATGATTGCATAATTACGATTCCACAAGCTATCGGGTTGAATTGCATAGTTGTATTTGATTTGCATTCCGGCTTCCAAACGCATTGCATCGGCCAAAATTTGAACCATTTTGGGTTCTTCAACAGGAAATTGGCGAGAATTACAAGCAAAAACAACTGTAATCAGAAAGATGGTTGTAATTTTGAGGCAAAAGTTGCGCATGGTTGTGCAAAATTAAGCAAAATGAATCGCATCGCTAACAACATTCATAGAATTCAGGAAGAACTTCCCAAAACCACCCAACTCATTGTGGTGAGTAAATATAGAGAAATTGCAGAAATCAAAGAGGCCTACGATGCCAATCACCGGGTATTTGCCGAAAACAGGGTTCAAGCACTTTTGGAACGTAAAGAATTATTGCATAACGATATAGAATGGCATTTAATTGGACATTTGCAAACCAACAAGGTGAAATTCATTGCCCCGTTTATTGCCATGATTCACTCTGTTGACAGCCTTCATTTACTCGATGAAATTCAAAAACAGGCCGAAAAAAACAACCGCAACATTCCATGTTTGTTTCAATTGCATTTGGCTCAAGAAGAAAGCAAATTTGGCATCCCTCCATCTGAAATCAATCATTTTTTTGAGGGACTTAAACCGGAGAACTATCCGAACATCATTTTTGCCGGCATCATGAGCATGGGAAGCCTAACCGACAATGTTGAACTCACACACCAAGAATTTGCACAGGCTCAAAGATTATTCCACGAAATCAAATCGACGTATTTTTCAACGGTTGAGAGCTTCAAAGAACTTTCAATTGGCATGAGCGGCGATTACAAAATTGCCACCCAATATGGCAGCACGATGGTGCGGATTGGAAGTTTAGCGTTTAGTGTTT
>CAIRMY010000015.1 GCA_903879775.1 uncultured Bacteroidota bacterium | reverse complement strand
TTGAAAAATCTTTCCCAAATTTTTGGGTTGAACTTCAAAAGTGTAACTTTGAACTAAAATCATCATGAGTCGAAACAGCATTGGTAAAAACATAATCTTAACGAGCTTTGGCGAAAGCCATGGCCCATTTGTGGGTGCTGTGCTCGATGGATTTCCATCTGGCTTTACCATTGATATAAATGCATTAAATGCAGACATGCAGCGACGTCGCCCCGGGCAAAGTCACCTCACAACCCCTAGAGATGAAACCGATGAAATTCAATTGATTTCTGGTGTTTTTGAGGGACAAACCACAGGTACTCCCATTGCGTTTCTCATTGCCAATAACGATACAAAGCCAAAAGATTATGACCTTTTAAAGGATACTTACCGACCTGGGCATGCCGATTTATTGTATCAAACCAAATATGGACTTCGAGACCATCGTGGTGGCGGCAGAAGCAGTGCAAGAATTACCGCAGGTTGGGTGGCCGCGGGTAGTTTGGCAAAACAATACCTAAACCAACCAACAGCGTTTCAAAATTCACAACCAATAAAAATTACAGCTTGGGTCAATCAAATTTACTTGGCTGTTTGTCCTGAGTTAGATTACATTCCAACACAGGCTCAAATAGATGCGAGCTTGGTTCGATGCCCCAACGAGCAAGCGTCCCTCAAAATGATTGAATTGATTGAAGCTGCAAAGCAAAATGGAGATAGCTTGGGTGGAATGATATGCTGCACCATAGAAAATTGCCCCATTGGCCTAGGAGAGCCCTTATTTGGCAAACTACAAGCTGTAATCGGACAGTATATTTTATCGATCAATGCGGTAAAGGGTATTTCTTTTGGCGAGGGATTCAATGTTGCCAATTTAAAAGGATCTGAAAACAACGATTCTTGGGTGCTCAAAGGCGATAAAGTTGGAACGGATACCAATCATTCTGGCGGGATCATTGGAGGTATGGCAACCGGCGAACCAATCAATTTCCAAGTAGTGTTTAAGCCAACATCCACAATTGCAAAAGCTCAAACCACTCTCAATGCGCAATTGCAAGAAACAACATTGATGGCCGCTGGCCGTCATGATCCTTGCGTTTTGCCAAGAGCAGTGCCAATTGTTGAAGCAATGACAAACTTGGCTATTATGGATTTACTTCTCGAAATGTAAGTTCCGAGCAGTTTTACCACATCCCCCCAAATTAGCAGTCACAATTCCCTATTTTTGCAGCATGAATCGCGCAGAAATTCTAGAACAATTTTCAAAATTATTAGATGTTATGGATGATTTGAGGGAAAAATGCCCTTGGGATCAAAAGCAAACCATGGAAACCATCCGCACCTTAACCATTGAAGAAACCTATGAATTATCTGAGGCAATCATCGAAAATAACCCTGAAGAAATTAAGAAAGAACTTGGTGACATTCTCCTACACATTGTATTTTACAGTAAAATTGGAAGTGAGAAAGGACAATTCGATGTTGGAGAGGTTTGTAAATCACTCATTGAAAAGCTAATACGTCGCCATCCCCACATCTACGGACAGGTTAAAGTAGACGGCGCAGAAGAAGTCCTTCAAAATTGGGAACAAATAAAACTTCAAGAAAAAGGCACAAAGAAGAATGGCATTTTAGATGGTGTTCCTAAAGGGTTGAATGGCTTGGTGAAAGCTTATAGAATGCAAGAAAAGGCGTCGCAAGTGGGATTTGATTGGGACGAGGCCGATAAAGCCTATGAAAAGGTCACTGAAGAGTGGCAAGAATATCAAGAAGCCACGACCAAAGAAGATAAGGAAGCTGAGTTTGGCGATTATATTTTTGCGTTGGTTAATTATGCCCGACTGAGCGGTATCAACTCCGATGACGCATTGGAACGCACAAATAAAAAGTTTAAAGATCGTTTTCAATTCATGGAAAACGAAGCCGAAAAAATGGGACGAGGGCTCAAAGATATGACCCTCGACGAAATGGAGGCCCTTTGGGTAAAAGCAAAAGGTTAATAATTTGAATTATTGATTTAATTTGATCATTCTTTTAGAAAATACAGCACCATTAGAACATTGAATTTGAATCACATAAACACCACTTTCAAGTGTTTCTAAATCAATTTCACCATCAACTTGATTGAAATTTTGCTTTAAAACAATTTCCCCCAAGGCGTTAAACACATTGATTTCTTTAATCATTTCGTTGGCAACTATTTGAACCTTGTTTTTTGTTGGGGATGGAAATACATTCACTGAAAAATCTTCAAAACCACTGATGTTTGAAATGGGCTTGGGAACATATTTTACATACAGTGAATCAGTAACATAATCGCAATCATTGGTGGTTTTAGATACAAAACTTAACGTATAATGCCCCGTTTTTCGAACAACAATTTCTTTTGTCGTGTCCATCAACATCGTATCGTTACATCGCCAAAGAAAATATCGAGCATTTGATGGTAAATCCTTACAGTATAGAATAGAATCTGATTTCAATTGCAACTTAGGATTCTGACTGAATCTTGGATAAGTAAACACTGAATCATAAGCCACGCAACCATCGCCATTTTTTGATTTCAAATACACCCATTCTGATGTTTTCGAAACCTGATAAATGGTTTTACTTGAATCCTTAAATCCCAATGGAGTGCTCCAATATTGATACACAAATTGGGTGTCTTTGGGAACCAAATATTCTTCTCCATGACCGCAAAATGGCATTGAATCCACTGCAAATTGCTCTTGGGGTTGATCACTTAAATACAACAACTCAAAAAACCCAATAGCGGCGGGTTTGGTGCTGCGGTAACGATATCTATATTTTTTGCTTCCAACTAAATGATTTGGAATTTTTATTCTCTGAAAGGCAGGCTGTAATGTGTCTGAAACCACCTCAAGTACCATAGATGAATCAAAATTCCCACTTGCCGAACTCAATTCTAAGATGAATTGATTGCCATCGGCAAATGTCCCCAATTGTTTCACCAAAGGATTTCTATAAACATCGAGTGAATCTCCAGGGCAGCCCATGATTTCACTTGCTGGACCAAACGTATGCAATCGAGAAACATATACTGTTCCGCATAAAATGCAACAATAAACCCATTCATCTTTTGCAGAATTCACGGTAATGTCTCCTGGCTTTGGTTCACCAACCACTTTTTTTGGCGATCCTGTTAAATATTGGTTCCATTGATAAATGGCCTTTTCGTATTGAGAACTGATATAATAATTCCCCTCAGAATCTTGTGCCAAACCCGTTAAATTGCTCAACCCCGTGCTTCTTAGCACCGTTACATTTGCCGAAGTCAAATCAACAGCCATTAAGTTTGAATTCAATGTATCTTGTACAAACAAAATTCTGTTCTGCTTTAATTGTAATATGATATTTGAGGGATGTGAAACGCCAGAAACCCAAACAGTAGTCGTTGGTGAATAGTTAGGAGCTGCGCCAAATGTTGTTTTGTATATGACCCCTCGAATTACATCTGTTGTATAAATGACCTTGTTTGCAGAATCATAAACCAAATCTTGCAATTTCTTGGCATTGGAAATTGAAACTGTTGAAATGGAATTCCCGGAGGTATCAAAAACTTTTGCTTGGGTGCTATCTAAAACTATAAATGCTGGTCCAAATGGAAAATCTGCAAAAATGAGATTGTTAGGCGCAGTTAAATTCTGAACAAAATATGACTTATTTCCAAATCGATCCATTTTTACCACCGATTGACCTAAGTAATTCGTAATGTAATACAAATCATTATAATGATTGTAAGCAGTTGCATTGGGTTTATTTAACTGTGCATTCCCAAGCGTTGAGAATAACAATGTGCCTAAAAACACAAAAACACGAGGTAAAAAAAAACGTCTAACCAGTCTGAATAAATCCATACTGATTAGACGTAATTTGTTTAAAAAACGTTGCTATTGGGAGCTTACCAAATTATCACTCGGTCTGCCTCTGACCTATACATTTTATTTCCTGGCTTCACATTGAATGCCTTGTAGAATCCTTCATGATTTTGCAAAGGACCGATGGCTCTGAAATATCCAGGAGAATGTGGATCCGTCATCAAACGCATCGCCAATTCTGCATCTCTAATTTTAGATCTCCAAATGGTTGCCCAACTTAAAAAGAATCTTTGATCCTGGGTATATCCATCAATCAATCCAACTTTTTTATTCATCAAATGAAGGTGCAAACCATCGTATGCCGATGCTACCCCACCTAAATCACCAATGTTCTCGCCTTGTGTAAATGCACCATTGACAAATTTACCAGGCAAAGCTTCAAAACCATCGAACTGAGCAATTAATTTCTTGCCTCTTTCTGCAAATGCAGCTGCATCAGCTTCTGTCCACCAGTTAACCAAGTTGCCATTTTCATCGAATTGCGCACCTTGATCGTCAAATCCATGTGAAATTTCATGTCCAATTACAGCTCCAATTCCACCGTAATTCACAGCAGGATCGTTTCTGAAATCAAAGAAGGGAGGTTGTAAAATAGCCGCTGGGAAAACAATCTCGTTGAATGAAGGATTGTAATATGCATTCACCGTTTGTGGCGACATATACCATTCAGTTTTATCAACTGGCTTACCAAATTTAGCCATATTGTTGGCAATCATAAATTTAGAAGCATTGATCATGTTTTGATAATAGCTTCCACCCAATTTATAATTCTTTATTTCTAATTTGCTATAATCCTTCCATTTATCAGGGAAACCAATTTTCACCATCAATTTATCTAATTTTAAAAGGGCTTTCGCTTTTGTAGGAGCACTCATCCAATCTAAGTTCTTAATTCGAACCCTATATGCCTGAATGATATCTTCAACCATTTGTTTTGCTACAACTTTTGCTTCATTCGGGAAGTATTTTTCTACGTATAACTTACCCAAGGCTTCTCCCGTAATTCCATTGACAACTCCCAATGCTCTTTCTTTAAGAGCCTTTTGCGCTGGCACCCCACGTAAAGTTTGACCATAAAAGGAAAATGATAATTTCTCAAGGTCTTCACTCAACAACCCCAAGCTTCCACGCATGGTTGACCAAGTAAAAAATGCTTTTACAGTATTAAAATCAGACTTCTTAACCAAATCATTCATTGCCGTTAAGAATTTAGGCTGACCAACAATAATGGTATCTGGGTTGATTTTCAAGGCTTTTAATTGTCCCTTCAAATCAAAACAACTCAATATTTGAGCCAAAGATTTTGTTGAAGTAGGATTGTATTGTAAAACGGGATCACGACGCATTTCACGGGTTAGCATTGGCTCTGCCAATGACTTTTCAAATGCATAAATTTTCTCAGCGTTTGATTTGGCAAGCGCAGCATCGGTTCCAAATTTAACAAACACATCTTCAATGAATTGTTTGTATTTTGTTTGAATGCCAACACTCTTTTCATCTGTTTTCAAATAAAAATCCCTGTCAGGCAATCCAAGTCCCGTAATGCCAATGCTCACAACATTTTTATTGCTGTTTTTTGCATCTGCATCTATTCCCAAATCAAATAGTGTATTTTCACCCATCGAAGCATATTTTACAATATACTTGTTAAGCGCTTTTAAATTTTTAAGGGATAAAATTTCATCTAAATATGGCTTCACAGGTGCAATGCCCTGCTTGTTTCTACTTTCAACATCCATCACAGATTCATAAAGCATCACCGCTTTTCCTTGATCGGTACTTTCAGCATATTTGCCACTTTTCATGGCTTCATCTAGCACCGCCAAACTCATGCTGTCGGCACGT
This sequence comes from uncultured Bacteroidota bacterium, assembly GCA_903879775.1. Lineage (GTDB taxonomy): Bacteria > Bacteroidota > Bacteroidia > NS11-12g > UBA955 > VMCP01. The sequence goes on along the minus strand of CAIRMY010000015.1, from coordinate 19,150 downwards.
TTTCCGAGTTCATCAAATGAACCCCAACGACTTCTATCGTTTGGTATACTTGTTTGTTGCATCCATTTACCGTTTACAAAATTGTAAAAATCATCGGCTGCTGAAACAGTTGTATCCATGTAACTCAACTCCAAAGCATGGTAATCTGCAGTGGATACAAATGCTGTTAAAAAAGTAGCTCCTAAAAGCCCAATAAATGTTTTTCTCATAAGAATATAGTTGCAATATATTATCTTAGAATGTGATTTTCAATTTGGATACGACGAACGGCATGATTATCTTGGTTAAAATCATAAAAGTTAGATTTTATGATATAAAAAGATTCTCATTTGTGCGAAAAATAAATGCTCCAACATTCAATCTTACAATTTAAACACCTTGTAACAATTAAACTATAAATAGCACTAAAAAAGCCATTTGAAATCAATCAAATGGCTTTTTCTCAGATCTTTTAATCTTTAGTTAGGAAACAATTTCTTTTTAAACCAAAATGCAACATTCACCAAACCAATAAGGGCAGGTACTTCAACCAATGGACCCACAACTCCTGTAAATGCTTGCGCACTTCCAATGCCCCAAACACCTATGGCAACTGCAATGGCCAATTCAAAATTGTTACCAGCAGCGGTAAATGAAATGGCAGCAGTTTGACTATAATCAGCGCCTAACCATTTGCCTAAGAGGAAACTCACCCCAAACATCAAGATGAAATAAATCAACAACGGGATTGCTATGTACAAAGTATCCAACGGAATTTGAATGATGGTTTCACCCTTCAAACTAAACATAAACACAATGGTTAACAACAATGCAACCAACGTAATTGGAGATATCTTTGGAATCACTTTTTGGGTATACCACTCCTCACCTTTCCATTTTATAAAAGTATATCTTGTAACAAAACCAAGTAAAAAAGGAACCCCTAAATATAAGCCCACAGTTTTGGCAACTTCAAGCATGCTAATCTCTATGGCACTTCCAACAACACCAAAATAGTATGGCAATACCCCAATGAAAATATAGGCATAAGCGCTAAAAAACAAGACTTGAAAAACACTATTCAAAGCCACCAATCCTGCGGCATATTCTCTATTCCCTTCTGCCAGTTCATTCCATACAATCACCATTGCAATGCATCGGGCCAAACCAATTAAGATTAATCCAACCATGTAATCTGGTTTGTCATGCAAAAAGATTAAGGCTAGTGCAAACATTAAAATAGGACCAATCACCCAATTCAAAAGCAGCGATGTTGCCAATACCTTCTTATTGCTAAAAACTTCTCCCATTTTCTCGTATTTCACCTTCGCCAAAGGCGGGAACATCATCAATATCAACCCAATAGCAAGTGGGAGATTTGTGGTTCCGCTCTGACTCAAATTGTAAGCAGCAATTTCAGAAGGAAATAAATATCCAATGGCAACACCTAAACCCATGGCCATGAATATCCACATCGTTAAATAGCGATCCAAAAATCCCAACGATTTACGTTTATCCCCTGTTGGAACACATGCAGGCTGTAACGTATTCATCACAAAATTCTTGCAGTATTCTTTTATCATATCCCTCACCCGATCAAACTCAATTTCCGTTTCTTCAGCTGTTCCTTGAAACTTAGCAGGATCAGGAAAATTAAAATGAAATCTTTCCGCTTTACTTGGAAAATAAGGACAGTTTTCTTTTGCATTGTCGCAAACCGTGATAATGTAATCAAAATCAATTCCTGCGTATTCATCAACATGGTTAGATGTATGTTCAGAAATATCCAACCCATCGCGATGCATGGTTGCTATGGCATTCGGATTCACACCATGGGTTTCAATACCCGCACTATAAACTTGGGCTAAATCTTTGGCAAAAAGCCTTAAATATCCTTCGGCAAGTTGACTTCTGCAACTATTGCCTGTGCACAAGACCAATATGTTTTTCATCCTTAACAACAGCCTCCGCCTGGCGTGCAGCTAGATCCATTCGATGGAGTTAAATCTGCCAAATTCTTCTTGGTTTTATATTCTGGAATCCCACATTTGTCTTTTGCCAAACAATCTGTAAACTTATTTACAAACAAAAATTGACCTAAAGAATTTTGAATTCCATAAGTGGAAATGGTTTCGCCTTGATACTCAAATTCAACTTCCAAATCTTGGTATCCATGTATGGCTTCCGCCATTTCAATCACTCCCAATAATTTCTCTGCTTTCAATCGGTGATCCGTATCATCTGCAACCCAAATTTGAAAGACAATTTTCGATTCCACACGCTTGGTACCGCCACAATCAATGTAATTTTTTGTTACAACACCAGCTTCTGTGATGTGAAAATGCGCAGGAATGGCTTCCCCAGTTGGCAATCTGAAAGTTAAACTTTGCATGCCTTTTAACGATTCTATAAATTCCAGTAATTTCATATTCTTTTTTTATTTTTTGAGGGACATTGAATCAACAACAATCAGTTTCGCATTCCATTGATTTTGGAACTTGATTGAAAAAAGCTCCTAATTTTTGTTGGATAAAGTTCCATTGATTTACGTCGATGCAATAACAAACGTTTGGTCCTGAAATTTCACCTTTGATTAACCCAATCGATTTTAATTCCTTCAAGTGCTGCGATACCGTGCTTTGCGACAATGGTAAACTTGCAACGATGTCGCCGCAAATGCAACTTTCCGACTTAAGCAAATACTCAATAATTGCAATTCTTGCCGGATGCGAAATACATTTCCCAATGGCCGACAATTCGTTTGTAGCTTCCGAAAAATGCTCAGTTTTACTTTTTCCCATAAATTCTTATCGCAATATTACGATAAGAATTCAAAACAAACAAAAAAGGAGACACATAAAGTGTCCCCCCAATTAAATATTTAAAACAAGTAATTTTAAAATTGACGTAAAATAGCAATTCCCAAACCGGTGAAGAATTTGCCATTCACATTGGTATTGTTATCAGATAAATACGATTGATAGATCAGCGATGGTTCAATGACAAACGTCCATTTCTTTGAAATTGGAATCATTGGCCCTAATGAAATACGGCCATCTATTGTCATGTGACTTGTTTGTTCTATCATATGATAATCTGTGGTGTTGAAATATTGACCAGAATTTACAGTTGTATACCCTGGAGCTAAATGCACTGCCAATCGAATTGGAGTTTTCGCAATTTGAGTATAAAACCGGTAGGCCAATGGGAAGGATATTTTATCGATTCTATATTCAATATTTCCTACCTGAACATTATTCACAGCTTTGAACGATGTATCAGCGATGGTGATATATTTTTTTGGTTCCCAAGGGGCAGAAACTAAAACTTTCACATTTTTGATTTCCCTAACCATTTCATTTTTATTCAACTGCCATTGTCCATTTCCAACCCATTCTGAATATTGAACCCCAGCACCGAACATAGAACCATTTTCCAAATCTTTTAAGATTAATAATTGGTATTGGGCCATGTATTGTGTACCCAAAATACTTAGAGGTACATTGTCTTCAAAATTAATTGTGTTGTTACTTCCAGTAATTACTGATAGTTCAGCAAACCATTTCGAAGGTCTCAATTTCAATTTTACAGGTCTTTCTTTTCCATCTAAATCGATGTTAAATGAAGCTAAATTAAATTCAGGGAAATTAAATCTAAATGCATTTGGTCTTTTCGAACGAATGACGTCAAAAACATTGTTCCATGTATACGTTTCTTCCGCAGTTGATTTAGTCTCAAATTGTTGACCTAATTTATATTGTCTAGATTTTGAACGATCTAAATTCAGATATTCTTTACCCGTTTCAAAGATTTGAGCTTCTGTAATATCTTGTTGTTGATCTTGATATGAAAACCCTCTTCTATTTGATTTATTGTGACGCAAAGAATTTACAACCGCTGCATTGTTACCCAGCGCTAAACTTTTGCGACTTCTTTTTTGAAGATCGAGGGAAGCTTCATCTGATTTCAATCCAAATTGTTTTTCAGACAATTGACTCGACAAAATATCTTGATCTTTTAACGTCGATATTGTTTGATCGCTAACCACTTTAGATTTCTTTTCGGCAGCAACAACAGTGGCTTTTGTTGTGAGTTCTTTCGTGGATAATGGTTTGTTCGTTTTTTCGAACGGATTTGAAAGGAACAATGCCAAACCTCCAACCACAAACAATCCAGCAACCACATAGACTTTGGGATTCCACCAAAAAACAACCCTGCGTTTTTTCTTGCGTTTTTCCATCACCGCTTCAAACGAAACTTTTTCGTTCAAAGGAGATTCTAAGTCGAATAACTTATCTCTAAAAAAAGAATCCTGATTTTCGTCTATCATGCTTTTCCCAAATTTAAATTGTTCAACATTGCTTGTAAAGCTTTTCTAGATTTAGCCAATTGTGAACGGCTTGTACCCTCATCTATATTCAAAGTTTCGGCAATTTCTTTGTGCGAAAATCCTTCAACGGCATATAAATTAAATACCATTCGGTATCCAACTGGCAATTGTTCGATTAACTTTAATAACTGGTTCACATTTAATTGCTCGAAAGCATGATCATTATAACCTATTTCATATTCAGACTCGCTAATATCGGTCCAAATATTTTTTCTTGCTCTAATTTTATTGATGGAAATATTCACAGCAATACGACGCATCCAAGTTTCCAAAGAACTTTGGAACCTAAAATCGTCCATTTTGTCATATATTTTTACAAATGCTTCCATCATTGCATCTTCAGCTTCTTCTTGATTCTGACAGTATCGCAAACACAATGCCATTATTTTCTTGGAATATTTGTCCCACAGAAAGCGCTGGCATTTCCGGTCTTCCCGTATACATCCTTCTACCAGTTCCTTGTCTGTCATTCCAAAAATTCATTTCAATTTTTCGGCTTATATTGTGTTTAGACAAATAAATTCCGAAAAACGTGGCTTGTAATTTCCAATCTTTCACAAAAAAAAGTGATTTTTTTGAATTCCAACCAAATTTCAGAACTTTCTCACACATTTTTTGTCTTTTCCACATGAAAGTAATAAATAATTCTGTTCTATTTATGTCTGATTGCTTTTTTTTGTAGTTAAATGAAATTTAAAAGTTGTTTTTTGCCCCTATTCTATGTTGTTTTCTCATTGTCAACCAATTATTTGGAGGGACAAGGGAGGCCGAGGGATTCAAAACAATACAATCAACAGACAAATCAACCAAAATCTATCAAACCGGCTCTCGCCTTGAGCGAAAAATGGGCCGATAGCATTCTTAAAACCTTAAATTTCAAACAACTCGTTGGACAAACTTTAATGGTACCAGCTTGGTCGAAAACCAACACCATCGATCCAATTGTACTCTCTGCAATTGAAAAACAAGAAGTTGGTGGAATTATTTTCTTCCAAGGAAGTCCCTACACACAAGCATACCAACAAAATTTCTATCAACAATCATCTAAATTACCATTGCTCATTGGAATTGATGGAGAATGGGGACTTGCCATGCGCCTTAGCAACCTGAAAAAATTCCCTTTCCAAATGACATTGGCTGCATCAAAAGACCCAAATTATTGCTACAATGTTGGTTATGCCATTGGATTGCAATGCAAACTCATGGGCGTGATGATCAATTTTGCCCCAGATGTGGATGTCAATACGAATCCCGACAATCCAATCATTGGATTTAGAAGCCTTGGCGACAATCCCGAAACCATTTCATTATTGGCAAAACAAATTAGCCAAGGAATGGAAGACGCCGGAATTTATAGCTGTGCCAAACATTTTCCAGGTCATGGAAATACCAAAGCCGATAGTCATAAAGAATTACCCGTTGTGAACCATACCCAAGAATCATTGAATGATGAACTTGAGCCATTTAAAGACATGATTCAACAGGATGTAAAAAGCATCATGATTGGTCATTTGTGCGTGCCAATTTTAGATTCAACGAAAAATATTCCAGCGTCACTTTCTAAACCCATTGTGACCGATTTTCTCAAGAAAAAATTGGGTTACAAAGGATTGATTATTACAGATGCCCTCAACATGAAAGGCATTACAAGCAACTATAAGCAAGAAGAGGCTGGTGTAATGGCGCTTATGGCAGGCAACGACATTCTTTGTTTTCCTGAAAACATTGAGGGCATTGTGAATTTGGCTGTAAAATATAAAGATTCTGGTTTGCTCGATAGCCAAGCGCTTTCATTTTCTGTAAGGAAAATATTGATTGCCAAACATCAATTAGGACTCTCAACTGAGCGCTTTGTGAATACTGAAAATTTGCAAATAAAATTGGATAAAATATTTGCTGATTTCGAAAATAAATCGATTCAATTTAAGGTAAATTCAACTGCGCCTACCTCTACCGATGATTACGCACGCAAGAGTGTTTTAGTCCTCAATAACAAATCACTTCCATTGACCCAACACACAAAACAAACAATCAATCTTTTGAGTTACGGTGCCGATGTTCCTGTTGAATTCATCAACCGGGTTTCTGATTTCCACCAAATTAACTGGGTGAAATTCGATGGGAGTAATAGTCAGCTCGATTCAACTTTGAAACATCGAAACATCGACATCAAAGTAAATCCATTGATTGTTGTCAATTCAAGTCAAGTTTTATGGGGAGACCGCTCTCGTCGCATGTCGAAGAATCTAGATGAATTCTTCCAACGCGACAGCTTGCCTGCAAACACCATCCTTGTGCAACTTGGAAATTTATATGCAATTAAGAATTTATCGAAAAAATATACAGTTGTCATAGGTCATGAAAGTGGAGACGCGTTTCAACGCGCTTCTGCCGATTTAATCTTTGGGGAGTTTGCTCCTACCGCCATTTTACCTGCTAAAATCAGTGAAGCTTGGGGACATCAAGATTTAAGTAAACTAGAAGTCCCAAATAAATATTTCAATTCTGTACGACCAGCGGAAGTCGGATTTTACCAACACGATCAGCTTTCAACCACAAAATATTTAGAATCGTTAATTGACCGAAAGGTGGCAACCGCCATTCAATTATTGGTCTTAAAAGAAGGCAAAGTTGTTGATGAATTCAATGTTGGTTACAATCCCATTGATTCAGCAGGAAAAACAATTAAAAAGCCAATTACGAGCGAAAACGTATTCGATTTGGCAAGCATTACTAAGGTGGCTTCAACCACGTTGGCGGTGATGAAAATTTACGATAAAATGAAGTTTAAGCTTCATGTCCCTCTAAAAAATTATTGGCCAGAGGCACAAAATTATCCTTGGGGAATTTTAAGCATTGAAGACTTTTTAACCCACAGAACAGGCTTACCGGCATTTCTCCCGCTAACCGATAAAATACGCAAGGATTCATCCCTCAAAATTTCAAAAACAAGGGGGATTTTTATCGATACAACGAAAAACGATACATTCAACTATTCATTGCAGCTTGGCGATACCTGCTTTATTGAGCAACGATTCACCGATAGCGTTTGGAAATGGACCACACTAACACAACCTGCAAATGTTTTCACTTATAAATATAGTGATTTGAATATGATTATCTTGGCAAAATGGGTTGAATCCATCACTAAAATGCGCATCGATTCATTTGTAGATGAGCAATTTTACAAACCGATGGGATTGACAAAACTCACCTATTTGCCGATTGAAAAAGGATTAAAACCATGGATTTTACCATCTGGCATTGAAACCGAATGGCCCCGTGGAACAATTAGAGGTGTGGTTCATGACCCTAGTGCAATGTTTTTAGGCGGTATTTCCGGAAATGCAGGTTTGTTTGGCAATAGCCGAGATCTTGCTAAAATTTTCCAAATGCTTCTAGATGAAGGTGAATTTCAAGACAAACAATACCTTTCGGCATCTACCGTGAAACTTTTCACAAAAACGCATTACAATAAATTGTATCCAACAAATTACCGTGGATTGGGCTTCGACAAGCCAAACGGATATCCCAATCATTTGAAAAGCGCCCCTGGAACTGTGGAACATTTTACCGCTTCAAACATTTTCGACAATGCTCCAGAATCTTTATTTGGGCATAGTGGATTCACTGGAACTTGGGCATGGACAGACCCAGAAACCGATATGGTGTTCATTTTCCTTTCGAACCGCACCTACCCTAGCAACGAAAACAACACCCTCATCAAAGAAGGCATTCGAGGCAAAATTCTTAAAGGTTATTTCGAAGAATTGCAAAAATAATTAATCGATAAAGTCTTCAATTTGGGAACCGCCCAAATTTCCACTACTCATCAATAAAAGTACATTTTTTTGTCCTTTTTGAGTTGCCGCTTTTACACAATTCTGTAACGTTGTAACGTCGCTAAACACCTCCACATTTCCAAGTCGTTGCTGAATGGTTTCAGCCGATGGAACAGGCATTCGCTTAAGTTCAAATACATGCGGATCGAACAATACAAACACCTGATTTGCAGCATCCATGGTTTGATGGTATTGCCCCATAAATTCTGGCATTAAGCTGCTAAACGTATGCAATTCAAACACAGCAATGAAATTACGTGTTGGATATTGTTCACGCACAGCGCTCACAGATGCTTTCACCTTGCTTGGCGCATGCGCAAAATCGCGAATCACCAAGACTTCATCGTTCTCAAAAACCTTTTCCAATCGTTTTGCCGTACCTGGAAAATCAGAAAGCGACTTCCACGCATCAATTTCATCAATACCCATTTTGATGGCAAGTTGAACCACCCCAGCTGCGTTTTCAATGTTGTGTTTCCCGAAAATATTCAACATGATTTTTTCATTTCTGAGGGACACTTCCACCCCATCTTCACGGATTTCATAATTGGGAGCTGCGTAAGCTTGCGAAATATCTGGGTACTTCAATGCCAATTTTTCGAGTTCTACATCGTTTGCATAATAAAAATATCCCTCCGAAATAGTCTTTAAATATTCATCGAACTGATAAATATAATTTTCAAAAGTTGGAAAAACATTCACATGATCCCAGGCAATGCCTGTAATCATTGAAAAATGCGGTTTATAGTGCCAAAACTTAGGTGTTCTATCGATTGGAGAGGTTAAATACTCATCGCCCTCTATCACAATAACAGGGGCATCCGACAAACGAACCATTCTATCGAAGCCTGGCAATAATGAACCTACCAAATAATCGGCATCTACATTGTTATTCTTTAAAATATGCATGAGCATTGCGGTTGACGTGGTTTTACCATGACTTCCGGCAATGACAATTCTCATTTTATTTTGGGAGTGGTGAAAAATAAACTCGGGAAAAGAAAATATTTTCAATCCCAATTCTTGAGCCTTTAACAATTCAGGATTATCTGATTTTGCATGCATGCCCAAAATGATTGCATCAATATTTTTTGTAATTTTTTCAGGGAACCATCCATAAGATTCTGGCAGGATTCCAGCTGCGAATAAACGGGATTTTGCAGGGTCAAAAATCTCGTCATCACTGCCTGAAACCTCATTTCCGAGTGCTTTTAATTCCAACGCTAAATTGTGCATCACGGCACCTCCAATGGCTACAAAATGATATCGACTCATGCCACGAATCTAAAAAGGATTTTGGAGAATTAAACAATTGGCAGGAAAATTTGTATTTTTGCAGTAAATTGTATTGAAACAATGAAAATTTTAGTTTGTATCAGTGTTGTCCAAGATACCACAACAAAAATTACGTTCACCGATAACGACACTCAGTTTAACAAAGCGGGTGTTCAGTTTATTGTGAATCCGTATGACGAATTAGCTGTAACTCGTGCCCTTGAAATTGCGGAAGCAAACAACGGAACTGTAACCATTGTTCACGTTGGAGAAGCAGACAGTGAGCCTTCAATCAGGAAAGCTTTGAGTATGGGTGCCAATGAGGCAATCCGTATCAATGCCAATCCTATTGATGCACAATTTGTAGCTGAAGAAATTGCAAAAATTGCAACTGGTTACGATTTAATCTTAACTGGTAGAGAGAGCATTGATTACAACGGTGGTGCTGTTTGTGGCCTTTTAGGCGCAATGTTGAACATTCCTTCTATTAATGTTGTCACTAAGATTGACTATGATGGTGGCCTATTTACTTTCGATAGAGACATCGACGGTGGTCGTGAAACAGTTTCTTGTGCTGGCCCTGTAATTGCAAGTGCTCAGAAAGATTTATGCGAACCCCGCATTCCAAATATGCGTGGCATCATGGCGGCAAGGACAAAACCATTGCAAATCATTGAAGCAAGTGTAAGCAATCAAGCAGTAAGTTATCTATCATATACGTTGCCAGCTGCAAAAAGCGGTGTGAAATTAATTGACCCGTCTAATGCTGCAGAATTAATCAATATCCTTAAAAACGAAGTTAAAGTTATCTAATTATGTCTATTGTAGTCTTTGCGGAAAGTTCCGATAATCAATTTAAAAAATCAACCTTTGAAGCCATTTCTTATGCAAAAGAAATAGGCCAATTAATTGGTAAAGATGTTATTGCAGTGAATATTTCAGGCATTAGCAATGGTGCTGAACTTGGAAAATACGGTGCAAGTAAAGTTGTGAATTGCAACAACACCGATGGATTTACTGCCGATGCAACCTCAGATTTATTTGCAAGTATTTGCAAAGAACTGGGTGCTTCTGTAGTGGTTCTATCGAATACTTACGTTGGAAAATCAGTTTCTCCTCGTGTAGCAGTTGCTTTGAACGCCTCTATGGCGTCTAACGTAATTTCAGTTCCTGATTTGTCGAATGGTTTTGCGGTTAAAAGAGGCGTGTTCTCGGGTAAAGCATTTGCAATTGTGAATTTAAATCGCGATATTAAAGTGTTGGCAATCACCCCGAACTCATTTGAAATCAATTCAAATGGTAGCGATTGTCCTACTGAGTCTATCAACGCTAACGCAAGTCCCTCAAAAATATCAATCAAAGCAGTCAACAAAGTAACCGGTAAAATTCCGTTAACTGAGGCTGAATTGGTTGTGAGTGCAGGCCGAGGCATGAAAGGCCCTGAAAATTGGGTGATGATTGAAGAGTTAGCAACACTCATTGGTGCTGCAACCGCTTGTTCAAAACCTGTAAGTGACATGGGTTGGAGACCTCATAGTGAGCACGTTGGACAAACGGGTATTACCATTAAACCAAATTTATACATTGCAATTGGAATCTCTGGTGCAATTCAACATTTGGCTGGTGTGAGTTCTTCTAAAACCATCGTTGCCATTAACAAAGATCCTGAAGCACCTTTCTTTAAAAGTGCCGATTATGGTATTGTTGGCGATGCCTTTGAAGTGCTTCCTCAGTTGATTCAAGCCCTTAAAAATTAATCTATGTCGAGAAAGGTTGAAGTTTTTATCAAGAATATTTTACCGGCCCATTCACATGGTGCCTATACCTTGGTATTGCACAGCCCGAAATCGAAAATTCAACTCCCAGTATTGATTGGTGCTTTCGAGGCACAATCAATAGCCATGGAGATGGAAAATATGAAGTCGAGTCGCCCTCTCACCCACGACTTATTTGCAACCACATTGAAGAATTTTAACATTCTCATCGATGAAATTTGCATTGAGCGTTTAGAGGAGGGCATTTACTATTCCAATATTTACTTTTCAATGGACGGATTAACCGTTCAAGTGGATTCGAGAACTTCCGATGCCATTGCGCTCGCAATGAAATTCAAATGTCCTATTTATGTGACCCAAGCCATTTTAGATGAGGCAGGATTTGAAGAAGACGAGAAAGAAGTCATCGACGATATTGAACTTCCAGGAAGAACAGGCGAAGATGACGCCAAGCAGGAGTTTAAAGAAATTAAAAATCCGTACGCAGAATTTACATTAATCGATTTAAAGGCAATGCTCGACGAAGCCATTGCGGTTGAAGATTACGGTAAAGCTGCCCGGATTCGCGACGAAATTGCGAAACGCAAATAAACAAAATTAAGAATGTCATTTTTTTTATTCAATGGACAAGAAGTTTCGGCCAATGGGTCTGTTATCGATTTAAATTCACGTAGTTACCGTTATGGCGATGGGTTTTTCGAATCCATGAAACTCAGCGAAGGCAGATTACAACATGCGTTTTACCATCAAGAAAGGATCGACAAATCGTTGCTATTGTTGCAAATGTCGATGCCAGAAAGTTTTGCAAATTCCGCAATTGAAGAAGTTGTAGAATTGTTTTGCAAGCAAAAAGGCATTGAAAACGCTAGGGTTCGCGCCACTTTTTTGAGGGAAGCCGATGGTTTTTACCAACCTAAAAATCAAATTACTCAGTCTGTCATTGAAATCACCGAGATCGATTATTCCGGATATCCTTTAAATCATGAGGGATATATTCTTGGCAATTACAAGGAGCTCACAAAGAATGGCAATTTCACGAGTACTTTAAAAACAACGTCTTCGTTGATATACGTGTTGGCTGGCATTTATGCGAAGCAAAACGAATTGGACGAATGTGTGATTTACAACGATTCAGGAAACGTTTGTGAGGGTATTTCCTCAAACATTTTCATGGTATCGAGGGAGTTCATCATTACGCCTCCTGTATCTGAATATTGTGTAGACGGCGTGATGCGTAAAGTGGTGATTCAAATTGCAGAATCGTATGGGTATCAAGTGAGGGAAGTTCCAATCACCGAAATCGATTTAAGCGCCGCAGACGAAATCTTCTTCACGAGTGCCACCCGAGGCATCCAATGGGTTGCCAACTACATGGGCAAGCCCCTAAAGTGCAATATCAGCAGGGTTTTGAGCGAAAAACTGTAGATTTGTTTAGTGGATTAACGTTGACTTCAATAAATCAACAGCACTTGATTTATCTCATGTATAAATCTTCATTTTTTGCTCTCAAATTGTCGTTGATGAATAAAATTTGTCAATCAACAAAATAAAATCATACAATTTCAAGTTAACATAAATAGGAACAGCTTGTTTTATGGCAATGGTCTTACCAATTTTAGCAATGTCACAACTTTAATTCTCTTTATTGCCTTCGGCATGTGTTTCAGATTTATAATGATCAACCATAACTATGAAAAGGAGATATCTTATGAAAACCAACAAAATTCAACAAACTGTCATTGCTTTCTTGGCAATCTTTGCTTGCCATTTTAACAATCTAAATGCTCAAATGCATTACCTCGGTATATGTAGGCAAGAAGCTATCAATACAAACCAATCTGCAACAGGATTAGAATATCAGAATATACACTATATGTATAACTTTGGCGCTGGAATTGCAGTGAATCAAACTCCTAGTGGAAATGGGCAAAAAACATTTGTCAATTTCGATGTCAACCTGCTGCCCTTTCATCATGCTTGTCTTTTGAACCGACTCGTTCCATATATCGGTGCCCAGTATGAATCTGTAAAATTACAAACAAACCAAGAAGGCTTTCTCACTGAAACAAATCAGCAATTTTTCTTTCCTAAAGCAGGGTTAAAGTTGAGTTACGATAGATTCATTGGAAGTGTAGAATATCAATTTGCGAAATCAAACAACAGCATCAGCGCAAAATTATTGTACACCATCTTTATCAGAAACCGCTGTATAAAGAAACGAATTGAAGAATTCAACAGCGTAGATTTTAGTCAGTTTTAAGGATGTTTTAAAGGTCTTTGTCCCTCAAAATTACAAAAACACCTTACTTTTGCAGCCACTTTATGGTTCAGTTCAATACTTTCAAAGGAAGCAACCTCGATAAATTACTTGCAGAAGGGAAATATCGCATGGGTACCGAAATGCTCACCTGCGATTATATTATCAATGAACACTACCAACTATTAAATGTTATTTGGGCCAGATATTTGGTCAACAATGCCTTTAGCCCACTCAACCATAAAGTCTTTAAAAAAGCCAAGAATTTCACTATCAAACTTTCCGAGTTTATCATCACCGATGAAATTCGAGAGCTTGCACACAAATATTGCAACTCGAGAGATATCGAAGTTAACTTCGATGAAAAATACTTCTTTAATGAACATGGCATCAATCCCTTCGATACTAAAACAATCTTAATTTACGACGAAAACAAACTCATTGCCGTTGGTTATTTTGATGAAGGATTGGATTGTATTATGGGACTTAAAAACCTCTTCGACCCTGATTATCATAAATATAGCCTTGGAAAATTGATGATGTTGATCAAAATGCAATATTGCATTGAACGTCAAATTAGCTATTATTACCCTGGGTATATTGCTTGTGAAAGTGACATATTTGATTACAAACTATTCTTCCAAGCCGAAAGTATTGAATTAAAAATCAATGGATATTGGATCAACTTTGCGCATTTTGAATCCAAGCAGCATGCCTGCGACACCCAAGTGATGAAATACGAATTGAAACGTCGCGAAGACAATTTAGACGAGGGAAATACTGATTCCCTTTAACTTTCGTTTTCGTAGAAAATTTTGTAAAACTTACGACCGTTTTCGTCAATCCCCTGCTCTATCATGTCCCTCCTGCCATGAATATACACATGGAAATTGGTGTCTAGTTTGAGCACACTTTTAAAGATTTTTGCTTGTTTCCGCACCGCCTGTTTTGAAATTTCGAAATTGTCTTGCAATTCAATTTCATTTTCCTCACGGTAATTGGAATCGAACCTTCTAAATGAATCAATGACAGCTGAATTTGAAAAAACGTTTTTCTCAAAATCGGCCTTGTCAAATGTTTCATTCGTTTTGAAATAATCTACTGAACGATTCAACAAATCGATTTGATCGGCCCGTGAAATCTCAACATCATCGAGTAATTGTGATGTAACAAACTCTTTGGCAATTCCCAAAAATTGATGCGTTTGATGGTATTCATTTTTTACCGGTTCTACACTCAAAAAATCAGTTTGCCAATATTCTGTGCCTTGTTTTACATTGTCAATCACCAAAACTGTAAACGGTTCCGGCGTGAAAACAATCAACGCACCTTTTTCCATTTTTCGCGTGTTAATTCCTTGTCTAAAGTCCAAATGGGCCGATTTGTGACCTTTTAATTCAGTTTCGATGAAAGTGTCTTTGTTTTCCACCTTCACCACCGCTAGGGCCTCGCAATAGGCATCATTGACAATGATATTGTCGAAATGGATCACAAAAAGATCACCATCTTTAATATTGGGGTGTTTTGAAACCGTTTTGAGGTGCTGCCCAATATTTTGCGAATATTCAATAAAATTCTCACCTTGGTAAATGGCTTTCGATAACTTGTAAAGCGCATTCAACTCAATGTCGTACTCATGGCAAAAACGATGCTGCGAATACTCCCCTTGAAATGGCTTTAGAAACGTTTTCTTGAGAATATCGGCCTCGTCTTCATTCAAAAAATCGCACAATTCATCACTCAGCGATATTTTATCTTCTTGAACATTCACTTTATGGAAAATAACTTTCCTTATGCTGGCTTCTTCGGTTTGAATCATTTGATTTGGTGTTTTTATTTTAAGGGACGTATGTGTCCAATTATTGATTTGGCTTATAAACCAAATATAAGGCTATTAAGATGAGAATAAACGCTGTTACATGTCGCCAATGCAAATTTTCACCCTTAAACAAGAATAAAACCACAACGGTAAACACAATTAAGCTGATGGCTTCCTGCAGAATTTTCAGCTGAAACAAATCCATACTGCCCCCAGTTTCACGACTTCCAAGTCGGTTTGCAGGAACCATCAAGATGTATTCAAAGAAAGCAATTCCCCAACTGAAAAGAATGATCCACAACAATCCTTTTGAATTTAAAAAATTGAGTTGTTTCCATTTCAAATGGCCATACCAGGCCAATGTCATGAAAATATTGGAACCTACAAGCAATAAAATTGTATAAAGCGCTCTCATAAAATAAAAAAGAAAGGCACGAAATCGTGCCTTTCTTTGTATCAAAATTTAAATTAAGCTTCGTTTAAGAATGAATAACGGTAATCTTTCACCGGCGTGAAAGTTTCTTTAATGGTTCTTTGACTCACCCAACGCAACAAGTTAACTTTTGCACCCGCTTTGTCATTTGTTCCACTTCCTCTTGCACCACCGAAAGGTTGTTGTCCTACAACAGCACCTGTTGGCTTATCGTTGATATAGAAGTTACCTGCGCTGTTTCTCAATGCCCAAGTAGCCTCAGCAATTGCATTTCTATCTTGAGAAATCACAGCTCCTGTTAATGCATATTCAGAAGTAGTATCAACCAAATCAAACATTTTTGTCCAATCTTGATCATCATAAATGAAAATAGTTAACACTGGACCAAAAATTTCTTCGCACATGGTTTTGTATTTAGCATCAGGAGCAATGATGATTGTTGGATCAACAAAGTATCCTTTTTCATCAGAATAAGTGCCACCGCACAAAATTTCAACGCCATCTTTTTTCGCAGTTTCAATGAATCCAGTGATTTTATCAAATGCTTTTTGGTCGATCACAGCATTCACAAAATTTGAAAAATCTTCAGTTGGACCAACTTTAATGGTTGCCATTTCAGCCATCAATTTTTTCTTCACAGAAGGCCAAATGCTTTGAGGGATATAGGTTCTTGAAGCCGCAGAACATTTTTGTCCTTGGAATTCAAACGCACCTCTCACCATTGCAGCAACCAAAACATCTTCATCGGCAGATGGATGGGCAAGAATGAAATCTTTACCCCCAGTTTCACCAACGATTCTTGGATAGCTTCTGTATTTGGCAATATTTTGACCAATTGTGCTCCAAATATGTCTGAAAACACCGGTAGATCCTGTGAAGTGAATTCCAGCGAAGTCTTTATGATTGAAAATAACTTCACCAACTTCCGGACCTGGAGCGTAAACCAAATTGATAACACCATCAGGTAAACCAGCTTCTTTAAACACCTTCATTAACACATAAGCTGAATAAATTTGAGTATCGGCAGGTTTCCAAACCACAACATTCCCCATCATTGCAGGAGCGGTAGGTAAATTACCACTAATTGCAGTGAAATTAAATGGTGTTAATGCAAAAACAAATCCTTCCAAAGGCCTATATTCCAAACGGTTCCAAATACCTTTTGAATTGGCACCTGGTTGTTCTGCATAAATTTCGCTCATATATTGAACATTGAATCGCAAAAAGTCGATCAACTCGCATGCAGCATCAATTTCAGCTTGGTAACAGTTTTTACTTTGCGCCAACATTGTTGCCGCATTAATATCGTAACGGTAAGTTGTTGCAAACAATTCAGCAGCTTTCAAAAAGATGGCAGCTCTTTGCTCCCACGGCATTGCTTCCCACATTGGTTTCGCAGCCAAAGCAGCATCAATTGCCTTTTGAACGTGCGTTCCATTGCCCATGTGAAATTCACCAATTTTATGCTTTAAATCATGCGGAGGGAAAATCTCATGCACAATACCAGTACGTACTTCTTCTGAACCAATAAACATTGGAATGTTAATCACTTTGCTTCTTGCATCAGCCAACGCTTCTTTTAATTTTTTGCGTTCGATACTGCCAGGAGCATATTCGTAAACTGGCTCATTAATGGCCTTAGGGACTTGAAAAAAACCGTTCATTTTTGTTTGTTTTTGAATGAAATACAAAAATACATTAAAAAGTTGATTGCCCACGAACCTTTTGTTTGCAAAAATCGCAAATAACCCCTGTTTCAAGTGATTTAAAATGGTTTTAAATTGTCGGAAAGGAACCTAGTTTTAACGATTTGATGATAATTAAGTGACATGAGAGTGTTAACTTTGTGGAAGATGAATTTCTTAAAAAAATCAATCTTATTGGGCGTCATTTCTGGGCTAAGCTTAACGGCCGAAGCTCAAACAACTGACACCCTTAAAAATGTCCCTCAAAATCAAAAAAAGGTCAAAAATGTTATATTGATGATTGGCGATGGAACGGGACTTGCTCAGTGGTCTGCGGCACAAGCCTGCATCCCTCAAAAATTAAAAGTGTTTTCTCTTGCTGAATATTTAGGACTCAGCATGACCTCTAGTTCTAACAATTATATCACCGATTCTGGTGCTGGTGCGACGGCATTTTCGATAGGACAAAAAACATACAATGGCGCCATTGGCGTGACAAAAGATAGCCATCCTGAATTTACAATTGCAGAGAAATTGCATGTAAAAGGTAAATCTACGGGGCTTGTTGCCACTTGCGGATTGACACATGCCACTCCTGCTGCTTTTTATGGGCACCAACCAAGTCGCAAACTTGATAGAGAAATTGCCAACGATTTTTACAGTGGCTTCATTGACATTGCCATTGGTGGAGGATATCCATTTTTCGACACAGCAAAACTTCGCGAATCTGGGCACACCGTTTACATGGGCACCAAACACCTCGATACCGTTGAAAACAAACACTTTATATCGTTTTACGACACTGCAGAAGATGTTCCTAAATTCAGTCAAGGTCGTGGAGATTTTGAAAGAAAAGCGAGTTTAGCGGCCATTCGAAACCTCAATAAAAATAAAAATGGTTTCTTTTTAATGATTGAAGGAAGTCAAATTGATTGGGGCGGGCATGAAAACGATTCAAACTATGTTTTAAATGAAGTTTTAGATTTCGATTCAACCATTGAAGCAGTTGTGAATTGGGCTAAGAAAGATGGTGAAACGCTGGTTATTATTACTGCGGATCACGAAACGGGAGGTCTAAGTTTGGTTGGATACGACAAGAAAAATCAGAAACCTGCGATGCATTTTTCGACACACCACCACACAGGAATTCCGGTTCCGGTGTTTGCGGTAGGTCCAGGTGCACAATTATTTTCAGGGGTTTATGAAAATACTGAGATTTATTACAAAATTTTGCAGTTATTGCAAATGAATTCAAAAGAATAATGACAACACCTAGCTTCGGCATCATCATCCCAGCTCGCTTTGGAAGTACAAGATTTCCAGGGAAACCGTTGGCTGATATCCAAGGCAAAACAATGATCCAAAGAACGGTTGAAGCCGCTTTATCATCGATTCCAGATTTAGGAGTTGCCGTGGCAACAGACGATGTTCGTATTGCCGAACATGTGTCAACTTTTGCCCCAGTGGTGATGACATCTAGCCATCACATTAGCGGAACGGATCGATGTGCGGATGCACTGTCTCAACTCGGTTGGAATTGCGATGTGGTTGTCAATTTACAAGGCGACGAACCATTTATCAAAGCTGAACAAATTCATCAATTGGTTGAATGCTTTGGCAATGCCGGCACACAAATTGCCACTTTAAAAAAATCAATTCAAGAGCAGGACGATATTCTTAATCCCAATATTGTTA
>CAIRMY010000014.1 GCA_903879775.1 uncultured Bacteroidota bacterium | reverse complement strand
TTGAAAAAACTTTGCCTACATTGGGTTCTGGTAAAATTTCGGAATCAATTCTTCGAGAAAAAGCCCTCAATATTCCAGAGAGTTATATACGTGTTGTTAAACCGCAATATTTCGATAATTCTATAGAGCAAGGCACAGAACTATTTTATCGTGCATCTTTAAATAACTACAAACAATTAATTGATAGGCATGTACTTGTATCTCAAGAATATGCTTTCTATTTTTATAAACAAAAACATCATTCGGGTGTTGAACTTTCTGGTTGGATTGTTGGCGTCGATGCATATAATTATCTTGAAGGTTCTGTTAAAAAACATGAAAACACCTTAATTGGTAAAGAAAATCGACTAATTGAACATATTCGTGTACTTGAATCTATGGGAGAACCAGTTTTGTTATCTCAAAAACTGCCTAAAGAATTAAAATCTATTGCCAACGAAATATTGAATAATCCAGCCTCTAAAATAACGGATGAGTATAACAATATACATCAATTGTGGCAGGTTACTGACTTAGAAATGATACATAAAGTCATTGCGATTTTTAATCAATTCGATTCATTGTATATTGCCGATGGTCACCACCGTGTTGCATCTGCATCGAGATATTTAATTGAAAATAAGCCAATGGAATCTGAAAAAGGATTCATGGCTTTGGTTATGGATGAAAATGAATTGTTAATCAATTCGTTCTATCGCTTGCTTAAGAATGTTGATGAATCAAAATTGATAGACTTTTTGATTCATCATGAAATTTCTTATACGTTAGTTGAATCAAATTCTGAAGTTAATTTAACCCAAGGGAATGTACTTTGTATGGCAAAAGATTTTTCATTGATTATTCATTTAGATTTACCCAGTGAAGATTTAGATGCAAAAGAAAAATTAGATGTCTCTCGGATTGAGCAATTAATCTTTAAAGAATTGTTTGAAATTAACGACACTAGTAACGATGTGAGAATTTCATTTTTACGTGGAGACAAACCCTTGAATAATATTTTTGATCAATTAAATGACAATGAAATTAGTCTTGCTTTTCAATTTGCCCCGAATACAATGCAAGAGATTAAGGAAGTTGCTGATTCTGGACTAATAATGCCCCCTAAAAGTACATTCATTGAGCCTAAATTGCTTACAGGTATGCTTATTGAAGACTACAGTCGTTAATTAAAACAACGACAATTGCTTCTTTTCTGCTTTTAATCTAAAAACTTCTTGAATTGATTTTTGCAATTCCAATAAGGTTTCAGTCTTTATGTCGTAAATACTCGAAGTTTTATGCAACTTTAGAGTGATATAATTGTCCTCTTTGAGTTTCTGTAAATGCCCAGAAACGGTACTTTGGGAATATGGTAATTTATCTACGATATCTTGACATGTACTCGCACCATTGTCCATTAAGAACAATAATATAGAAATTCTAGCTGGGTGACCAATTGACTTGCAAAGTTTTGCGAGAAATTCAATATCGGCTTCAAATTTATTTCTTTTTTTCATACATTAATTCGCTTTATCGTAAAATGCAAATATAGAGAATGTAAAATAGAACTCATTCATTAATTGTTAATTTCATTCAATTTAACACAAAAATTAAACGAAATACCATTTAAAAGAACCTAAGATTCTCTTTTGTGTTTCCACCTTCTATGACTCCATAGCCATATTTCTGGCTGATCTAATATTTCTTTTTCTGTTCTCTTTGCAATAAGTTCTGTAATTTCACCTTCTTTGAAATCTTTAGGATTTTCAATGATGATTTCACTTCGTGCTTCATAATGCCCACGTTTTATTTTCCGAGATGATAAATATACAATAGGGTAATTGAACATTTTCGATATTTTCTCTGGGCCATTCATAAACGGAGTGTCCTGGTTTAGTATGTGTGACCAATGAGCAGTTTTACCTGAAGATGGATTTTGATCGCCAATAAATGCTGTAACGGTTGTCACATTCTTATTGCTTGTCATCACCCTCAGCGTTTGTTCCATATTCATGGGGATTGCACCAAAGCGACTTCTAATTTTATACATCAACCAATCGAACCCTTTGCTAGATAATGTTTTATATACACATTGTACTTGTTGCTTGCATACAACTTGCGACATATCGCAAACCCATTCCCAGTTGCCACAGTGACTCATAACTACAATAAAGCTTTGTCCCTTTAAATAAAAATCGTCATAAACTTGTTGATCAACATTGGTCATTCTGCGGTTTAATTGATTTCTAGAGAGGGTTAGGCCCTTTAATGTTTCAAAAAACAGATCAGATAAATGTCTGTAATACTTTATTTCAATTTCTAATCTTTCAGAGACTGATTTATTGGGAAAGGAGTTTTTTAGATTCTCTTTTACAACTTTAACTCGATACTTAAGTAGTTTATATAAAATGAAATAAACTACATTGCCTAAAGTTTGTGTGAAAATAAATGGGAGCGAAGCAAAAAAGAAAATAATAGGAAAAACGAACAGTTTAAATCCTATTGTTCCTTTTGGTTGAACTGTTCGTTTTGCTTCCATGTTTATTTAAAAATAATTGAGGGACTTTTGATGATCTAATTGAATGACAGCTTGATACATCAATTGAATACATTCTTCAACATCTTTTTCATCTACCATTTCTACTGTAGTATGCATATATTTCAAAGGAAGAGAAATCAAAGCTGAAGGAACTCCTGTGCCTGAATATGCAAAACTATCGGTATCTGTTCCTGTAGATCTGCTCACGGCATTTCTTTGAATGCTAATTTCAGATTTTTTGGCAGTTTCAATGATATATTGCAAGAGGTTATTTTGAACCGCAGGACCATAAGTTACAACTGGTCCACGACCACATTTACAATCACCTTGTTGTTTTTTATTATACAGAGGACTGCAGGTATCGTGAGTTACATCGGTAATAATTGCTAAATCTGGTTTCAACCTTCGAGAGATCATTTCAGCACCTCTTAAACCAATTTCTTCTTGCACACTATTTACAAGATAAACAGTAAAGGGGAGTGTGTGTTTATTTTCAAATAAATGACGTGCAACTTCGGCAATCATAAATCCACCCATGCGGTTATCGAGGGCTCTTCCGATGATGTATTTTTCGTTGAGCCATTCACAATTGGCTTCAAAAACGGCTACAGAACCAACATGAATTCCAAGTTTTTCAACTTCTTCTTTGGATGAACATCCCACATCAATGAAAACCGTATCAGGTTTTGTTTCAGGATTTTTATCTGTGCGAACGTGAATTGCAGGCCAACCAAAAATACCTTTAACAATATTTCCATTTTCGCAAAAGATGTTGCATCGCATGGATGGAGCAATTTGAAAGTCGCTTCCTCCGTTACGAATGACATAGATGTAACCATCGTCGGTAATATAGTTCACAAACCAAGAAATTTCATCGGCATGAGCTTCAAGTACAACTTTGAATTCACAACCTGGATTAATGACACCCACGGCAGTTCCGTATGCATCAATTATAGTTTCATCGATATAAGGTTTTAAATAATCTAGCCATATTTTTTGGCCACTACTTTCAAATCCTGTCGGAGAAACGTTATTTAAATATTTCTCCAAAAAAGCTTTAGACTCAGTTCTCATCATTTACCTTGCAATTTATTCAATAAATAAAACAAATCAAAATCTTTGTTGCTTTTAAATGAGGTATTTAATGAATTTGAATTTGATTTGAAATTGCATGAAAAAAGCCTCATTCCTGAGGCTTTGGTGGGAGATACTGGGTTCGAACCAGTGACCCTCTGCTTGTAAGGCAGATGCTCTGAACCAGCTGAGCTAATCTCCCTTTCGGTGGTGCAAATATATTGTTAA
>CAIRMY010000013.1 GCA_903879775.1 uncultured Bacteroidota bacterium | reverse complement strand
GGTGATGAGACTGGGCAGTTTAGACACACCAATTCCATTGGCTAAAACACTCGAAGACGAATTCCTCCCTTGGGGTAGGTTGAAAGGAAAATTGGAAAATTTATTGGAATTTTAGACGTTAAACCTAAAATGCATGCAATCACCGTCTTTAACGATGTATTCCTTGCCTTCAACGCGGAGTTTTCCAACTTCACGACAAGCAGCTTCAGAACCGTAATGAATCCAGTCTTCGTAGGCAATGACTTCCGCCCTAATAAATCCTTTTTCGAAATCTGTATGAATCACAGCGGCAGCTTGTGGCGCTTTTGTGTTTTCAGTGATTGTCCATGCTCTCACTTCCTTCACACCTACAGTGAAATAGGTGATGTAATTCAAAAGTCTGTAAGCGCCTTGAATTAACTTTTCGACACCACTTTGCGACAATCCCATTTCTTCAAGGAATATTTTACGGTCTTCGAAGCTTTCAAGCTCAGCAATTTCAGCTTCAATGGCAGCAGAAATGATTAAGATTTCAGCATTTTCATCTTTCACCGCTTCACGAACTTTTTCAACGTAAGCATTTCCATTGATTGATGAATCTGGATCAACGTTACACACATACATCACTGGCTTTTCTGTCAATAAGTTTAAGTCTTTTACAAACTCTTTCTTTTCAACTTCAATTTCAATAGTACGGGCATTTTTACCTTGTAAAAGGTGTGCTTTATAAGCTTCACAAACCTCTAAAGTTTTTGCGGCTTCTTTATCGCCACCGGTTCTTGCTTGTTTTGCAATTTTTGAAATTCTAGCCTCAATTGTTTCTAGATCTTTCAATTGCAATTCAGTATCAATGATTTCTTTATCGCGGATTGGATTCACAGAACCATCCACGTGAATGATATTATCGTCGTCGAAACATCTTAAAACGTGCAAAATTGCATTGGTATTTCGAATATTTCCGAGGAATTGATTTCCCAAACCATCTCCATTCGACGCTCCTTTTACCAACCCCGCTATGTCAACAATTTCAATTGTAGTTGGCACAATATTTTGAGGATTCACAAGCTCAGCAAGCTTGTTCATACGTTGATCGGGAACGGTAATTGTTCCTACATTCGGCTCAATGGTGCAGAATGGGAAGTTGGCTGCCTGCGCTTTAGCGCTAGACACTGCGTTAAAAAGGGTTGATTTACCTACGTTAGGCAAACCTACGATTCCACATTGTAAAGACATTTGCTACAAAGTTACTCTAATAAATCACCAATATCTTGTAAAATTTTCTTGGTCAGATTTTCGGCGGTTGTTAAACTCGCACTTTCTGCATAAATACGGATAATTGGTTCGGTGTTGCTTTTACGCAAATGCACCCAATCTTCATCAAATTCAATTTTCACCCCGTCGATTGTATTTACAGGCTGTTTTTTATATTTGTCGCGTATTTTTTCTAAAATTAAATCAACGTCGGTTCCCGCTTGTAATTCAGCTTTGTTTTTCGACATCATATAAGTAGGATACAATGCACGCAAACCTGAAGTTTTCATGTTTGAGGATGCAAGGTGCGACAAAAACAATGCGATACCAACGAGGGCATCTCTACCATAATGCAACTCAGGAACGATGATACCACCGTTGCCTTCGCCACCAATGACAGCGTTATTTGCTTTCATGCATTCTACCACATTCACTTCACCAACGGCACTTGCAAAATATTTTTGTCCCGCCTTTTCAGTCAGTTCTTTTAAAGCTCTGGTGCTCGACAAGTTGCTCACAGTTGCGCCTGGATTGTGCTTCAACACGTAATCTGAAACGGCTACCAATGTATATTCTTCACCAAACATTTCGCCATCATCGGAAATGAATGCCAAACGATCTACATCTGGATCAACCACAATGCCTAAATGGCATTTATCAGATTTTACAACAGAAGCAATTTCTCCCAAATGCTCAGCCAAAGGCTCAGGATTGTGCGCGAAATTTCCAGTTGGCTCACCATTGATCAGTACAATATCATCTACGCCCAATGCTTTCAACAAACGAGGAATGGCAATCCCTCCAACACTGTTAACAGCATCTACTGCAATTTTGTATTTCTTTTCTTTGATTAATTCAGGCTTCACCAAATCCAATTCCAATATTTTTTGGATATGGTAATCTAAATAATCTGTTTTAGTTCTTTTTCCAAGCAAATCAACCGTTGCATATGTGAAATTTCCAGCTTCGGCAATTTCTAAAATTGATTCACCATCGGCTCCACTAATAAACTCACCCTTTTCATTCAGAAGCTTCAGTGCATTCCATTGTTTCGGATTGTGACTTGCGGTAATAATGATTCCACCAGCAGCATTTTCAGCCACTACAGCCATTTCAACTGTTGGTGTTGTTGCTAAATCCAAATCTACAACATCTAATCCTAAACCCATTAAAGTATTCACGATAAGCTCGTGAACCATGGATCCGCTGATTCTTGCATCACGGCCAATCACAATTTTTTTATTGTCCGATTTTTCATAAATCCAAGAGCCATATGCAGATGCAAACTTCACAATATCTATTGGCGTTAAATTATCCGCTGGTGAACCGCCAATTGTTCCTCTGATACCTGAAATTGATTTGATTAACGTCATAATTTTGGGGGTGCAAAAATAGATAAAATTCTATTAACAATAACTAGTTTTCTTTAATTTTATTATGTAAACATGAACTTTATTTTGTAAATAACCAATTTCATTCTTTTGCAAATTTTCCAACGCATTTTTTATCAGTTTAAACGAAAAAATGTACCTTTGTTGAATGCAAAAAATTGTTGAATGCGTACCTAATTTTAGCGAAGGAAAGAATTTACAAATCATCAAACAAATTACCGATGCAATTGAATCCGTTGAAGGTGTGCAACTTCTCGATGTAGATCCAGGAAAAGCAACCAATAGAACAGTTGTAACCATTGTTGGTGAAGTGGAACTGGTGGTTGAAGCCGCTTTTCGTGGCATCCAAGCTGCAGCTTCCCTCATCGACATGAAAAATCATACCGGTGAACACCCAAGAATGGGGGCAACCGACGTTTGTCCGCTCATTCCAATTTCAGGCATTTCTATGGAAGAAACCTCTCATTATGCATCACAACTTGCTGAAAGAGTGGCCAATGAATTAAATATCCCTACTTACCTTTACGAAAATGCTCAGCCGAACAAATCGCGTTCTAACTTAAGTATCATTAGAGCAGGTGAATATGAGGGATTTTTCGATAAAATTAAAGATCCGCAATGGGCTCCCGATTTTGGCAAAGCTGAAATGAACCCAACTGCAGGTGCAACTGTTGTTGGCGCCCGCGATTTTTTAATCGCGTTTAACATCAACCTCAATACAAAAAGTACCCGTGTTGCCAATAGAATTGCCTTCGACGTGCGTGAAGCCGGTCGTGTGAAGCGTGAAGGGAATCCTATCTCTGGCAAAATTGTGAAAGATGAAAATGGCGAAGAAGTGCGTATCCCAGGTAAATTAAAATCCGTTAAAGCAATCGGTTGGTACATCGAAGAATATAACATGGCCCAAATTTCAATGAACCTCACCAATTACCACATCACCCCGCTTCATATTGCTTTCGAAGAAACAAGAAAAAGTGCCGACGATAGAGGTGTTCGCGTGACAGGGAGTGAATTGGTGGGACTTATACCGTTACAACCAATGCTCGACGCAGGGAAATATTTCCTTGAAAAACAAGGACTTAGCAGCGGCGTGAGCGAAGCAGAACTTGTAAATTCTGCAATTAGAAGCCTTGGACTTTCTGAAATTAATGTTTTTGATCCTCAAAAGAAAATCATTGAATACATCTTAAACGATCCTAAAAAATCGAAATTGGTTTCAATGACCGTAAAATCATTTGCCGATGAAACGGCGTCTGATAGTCCTGCTCCAGGTGGAGGAAGTATTGCCGCATTATCAGGTGCTTTGGGTGCTTCTTTGGGAACCATGGTTGCAAACTTAAGTGCCTCAAAAAGAGGCTGGGAAGATCGCGTTGGCGAATTTTCGCCTTGGGCTGAGAAGGGACAAAAAATCAAAGACGAATTGTTGTTTTTGGTGGATGAAGATACCCGTGCATTCGATAAAATCATGGATGCTTTTGGTTTGCCAAAAGACAATCCAGAACAGGTTGCTGCCAGAAAACAAGCCATTGAAGATGCCAGCAAGTATGCAACTGAAATTCCTTTCAGAACCATGCAAGTTGCCTTTAGCTGCATTCCTTTGTTAAAAGAAATGGCAACAAACGGCAATCAAAACTCTCTAAGCGACATAGGTGTGGGTGCCATTTGCATTAAAACCGCTGTTCGTGGCGCTTGGTTAAACGTATTAATCAATGCGAAAGGATTAAATGACAAAGCTTGGGCAACAGACATTGTGGCGAAAGCAAAATCTATCCTCGAAGAAAACCACAAACTCTGCGATGAAATTGTAAACGACATTGAAGGTAAATTATTTAGCGTTTAAAGTTTAATGTTTATTGTTATAAACCTTTATAAACCTCATAAACCATTATAAACATTTATAAAAAGTTTAGCGTTTAATGATATAAACCTCATAAACCATTATAAAAAGTTTAAAGTTTAGCGTTTAATGTTATAAACCTTTATAAACCTCATAAACCATTATAAACATTTATGTTTAAATCCCTATTGGCTATATTATCGCTTTTTGCAACAACCCTAAGTGCTCAGTTTGCTCCGGCAGCTGGAAAATTAGGGTCTACTGCAATTAAAGCCGATAGCTCTTGCTTTGTCAATTGGGCTAAAAGTTGTGAACTCAATCGGGGTTTGGCACAAATTAATTTATCAGATTCGGGTTATGCCACCGTGGGAAATGAAAATTCACCGGTAGGTCCCGCTAAAACCAACGGAGTGGTTAGCCTGGGCGATGGTGGTTCTGCGATCCTGTATTTTAATCCGCCTATTGCCGATTTCGATGGTTTCGATTTTGCAGTTTTTGAGAATGCGTTCAATGATAGTTTTTTAGAACTTGCACATGTTGAAGTGAGCAACGACAAAATTCACTGGCTTCGCTTTCCATCTGTTTCATTGACACCAACAATTTCACAAACCGAACCTTTCGGATCAACAAACCCAGAAAAAATACACAATCTCGCAGGTAAATATAGAATGCCATTTGGAACTCCATTCGATTTATCGGACCTAAAAGACAGTGCCAATTACGAACCAACGTTTCAATATTTGAGAATTGTTGATGTTGTGGGTTCAATCGATTCTAAACTTGGATCTAAAGATTCAAAAGGGAATATCATTAACGACCCTTGGCCTACCCCATTTGCAAGTTCAGGGTTCGATTTAGATGCAGTGGGCGTAATACACCAATCGTTGCAAATGAATACTAATCATTTTTCTGAGGCACACTGTTATTTCAACCAAGAAACCAGAACCATGCATTTCAATCATCCCTCAAAAGAAGCATTTTCATTGTTTTCTTTAGAAGGAAAACTCATTTTTCAGCAACAAGTTCAAAATAGAGAAATCTCAATTCCATCAAAGATCGCAAATGGCATTTATATTGTGAAATATTTGAACGCTGGCATGAAAATAATTGTACAATAATATTTGCAATTTTCGCAAAATTTATTCGCCAACAAGCACACAATCAATCCAATAATCCAACCATATCAACGGTTCTCAAGAATGAACCTTTCACATTGTTTGTGAGCACCACAAAACATTTGTTTTCATCGAGGCACGACCAAAAATAGGTTCTAAATCCCTTCCACCAACCGTTGTGAAACACCCAACGTTTTCCACCAATGAATTTCACACGCCAACCCAAGGCATAATACCCATCGGCGCTCGCAACGGTTGCCGGTGTCCACATTTCATGTTTGGTAGCTGGATGTAAAATATATGATGTTCTCAAAGCCCTATCGAGCTGAAACATTTCAAACACACTCGAATACACGCCTTTATCGCCGGTTGTGCCATTGAACATATTATCGTCGAACACACTCCAATTGTCGTACCCTTGCACTGGATAATTCACCAAAGGCATGCTATCGAAATTACATACATGGG
>CAIRMY010000012.1 GCA_903879775.1 uncultured Bacteroidota bacterium | reverse complement strand
TGAACAACTTGGTATTTACCTTTTTGTATTTCCAAAGGTGTCATTTGAACTGTCAAAGATTTAACAAGTGTTTTTTCGTTTACTTCAGAGGCAAGGGTCATTGAATTAAAATTAACACGCGCATCATTCCTCTCCAAATTTGGCTCGGTGGTACCTGAAATGATTACTATGTAATCTTTAGATAACAAATTTTTATGGGTCATGTATGGTTTTGCGAAAATATTGAGTTCAATACTTCCCGAATAATCGAGAATTGCAAATCGGCCATAAGGATTTCCTTTTTGAGAAATGATTTCACGGGCACTTGTGATGATACCCATAATTCTGAAGTCTGATTTTTCATTATTCTCTATAGCCGATGAAAGCTCTTTTACAGATGTTTTAGCAACCATAGAGTAAACAAATTTAATGTCATCTAATGGATGTTTACTTAAAAAAACCCCCACCAATTCTTCTTCAATTTTTAACTCTTGATGTAAAGAAAATGGCTCAACGTTTGGAAGTTTAGGTTCCTGCGGAACGGTTGATTCACCACCGCCACCAAACAAAGAAGTTTGACCACTAATTTTATCGGATTGTATATTTTGCCCATGCTTTAGGGCTAGTTCAATGCCAATTCTACCATCTGAATCTGGCATAACATATTGTGCTCTGTGATAGCGGGTATCAAAATCAAAAACACCTGATTTGGCCATGTTTTCAAGATTTCTCTTATTCACCGCTCTCAAGTTAACCCTTGATGTTAAATCGAATATGGAATTAAATGCACCATTTTTCTCTCTATCTGCCAATATTTCTAAAACAGCACCTTCCCCTATTCCTTTAACTGCATTCATACCAAATCTAATTTCATTGTTTTTGGTAACAGTGAATGCAGAATTACTTTCATTTAAATCAGGGCCTAAAACTTTCATATCCATACGGCGACATTCTTCCATGTAGAAGGTTATTTTTTTAATGTCACCCATATTGCTTTTTAGAACTGCAGCCATATATTGAGCTGGAAAATTGGCCTTTAAATAGGCTGTTTGAAAAGCAATCACCGCATAGCAAGTTGAATGAGATTTATTAAATGCATATTGCGCAAACTCTTCCCAATCGCTATAAATTTTCTCCAATATACTGTCTGGATAGCCTTTTTCTCGAGCTCCATCCATAAAGTCGGCCTTTAAATCATCAATCAACTTCTTATCCTTTTTACCCATGGCTTTACGAAGGACATCGGCTTTACCTTTAGAGAAGCCAGCTAATTTCTGACTTAAGAGCATTACTTGTTCTTGATAAACCGTAATTCCATATGTTTCTCTGAGATAATCTTCCATTTCTGGCAAATCGTATTCTACGGGTTTTCTTCCATGTTTACGATCTACAAAATCTGGTATGTATTTCATTGGACCGGGTCTATAAAGTGCATTCATAGCGATGAGATCACCAAATTGTGTTGGTTTAAGATCTCTCATATGCTTTTGCATGCCAGGACTTTCAAACTGGAATATCCCGTTGGTTTCACCCCTTTGGAACAATTCATAAGTTTTAAGGTCATCTAATGGAATACTATCTAAATCAATTTGTACACCCACAGTTTCAAAAATGAGCGCAATTGCATCCTTCATGATAGAAAGTGTACTTAATCCTAAAAAGTCCATCTTGAGCAACCCAGCCTTTTCAATTTGGGTTACATCGTATTGAACTTGCATCCATTGCGAATCTTTACTTTTAGCAACAGGCACAACTTCATCAATATCTCTCGGAGCAATGATAATTCCACAGGCATGAACACCGGTATTTCGGACGCTACCTTCCAATTTTTCTGCGTCTCTTAAAACTTGTGCTGCAGGTTCATTGCTATTGTAAATTCTTTGTAGTTCTTTTAAATTA
>CAIRMY010000011.1 GCA_903879775.1 uncultured Bacteroidota bacterium | reverse complement strand
TTTTTCAATAAAATCTAAAAATGGAGCCCCGAATTTTTGAGCTTTATTTTTCCCAACACCATTAATATTTGCAAGTTCATCGATGGTAATTGGAAATTTAATGGCCATATCTTCCAAGCTAGGATCCTGAAAAATAACATAAGGAGGCAATTCTTTTTCCTTTGCTACCCGCCTTCTTAAATCCTTTAAATCAGAGAAAAGCACTTCATCACAAACACTTTCTAATTTAAAACTCTCAAAGTCATCTTCTGAAACATTGTCGTACTCAACATCAACCGACATTTCATGAGCCACAGGCTTATCAATATATTTTTTACCAGCATCATTAATGCTTAATAAACCATATTTTTCAATATTTTTATTGAGATATCCGTTCACCAAAGCCAAGCGAACCAAAGATTTCCAAAATAATTTATCTTTATCTTTACCAATGCCAAACATTGCATGAGTTTCGTGAGCGTAACTTTTAATACCTGAATCTGATTTGTTGCCAACAATAAAGTTAACAATATGATTCATCGAAAATTCAGATTTAAGCGCATCGAAACACATTAATGCATCTTTTAGTTCTTTTGCAATGTCTTGCTTTGGTTTAGGATGCGCGCAATTGTCGCACATTTTATTACAATCTTTCTCATCGTAAATTTCCCCAAAATAATGCAATAACAGTTTACGTCTGCATTGTGAACTTTCTGCAAAGGCCGCCGTTTCAGCAATTAACAAACCTCCAATTTCTTGCTCAGCTACAGGTTTATCTTTCATAAACTTCTCCAGCTTTTCAACATCATTTGGATTGTAATAAAGCAAGCAATCGCCTGTCATACCATCTCTACCGGCCCTTCCAGTTTCTTGATAATATCCTTCAAGACTCTTTGGAACATCATAATGAATCACAAAACGCACATCTGGCTTATCTATACCCATGCCAAAAGCAATGGTGGCCACAATGACGTTGCAATCTTCCATCAAAAATGCATCTTGGTGCTGCGCACGAACTTTTGCATCCAACCCCGCATGGTATGGCAACGCTTTGATGCCATTCATTTTAAGCATTTCCGCGATTTCTTCAACCTTTTTGCGCGACAAACAATAAACAATACCAGATTGATTATTGTGTAATTTTATGAAGGATAAAATCTCCTTGTGAACAATGTCTTTTCTACCTTTTGGTTTAACTTGATAATATAAATTACCTCTATTAAAAGAACTTTTAAAAAGTTTCGCATCCAACATTCCAAGATTCTTCTGAATATCGTACTGAACTTTTGGTGTTGCGGTTGCTGTTAATGCTAAAATTGGAACGTCACCAATTGTTTTAACCATTTGGCGTATCTTCCTATATTCTGGCCTGAAATCATGTCCCCACTCAGAAATACAATGCGCCTCATCGACAGCTACAAAAGAGATTTTAACTTTACTTAACAGCTCCAAAGTATCCTCTTTTTTAAGGGTTTCAGGTGCTACATAAAGCAATTTAGTGTCGCCAGCTAACATATCTGTAACAACTCTATTGAGTTCCGTTTTACTCAAAGAGCTGTTTAAAAAGTGAGCCAAGCCATTGCTGTTTGAAAATCCTCGAATATTGTCAACTTGGTTTTTCATTAATGCGATGAGCGGCGAAATCACAATAGCCGTTCCTTCTTGCATCAATGCTGGCAATTGATAACACAGCGATTTGCCGGCGCCTGTTGGCATGATCACAAAGCAGTCTTCACCTGCTAAAATACTTTGAATAACTAATTCTTGATTACCCTTAAACCCGTCAAATCCAAAAAATTCCTTTAAACATTTTTTGGGATCTTTAGCGTCCTGAAAAGCTCCTTCCATACAATATTATCAATCTCTATTAAGGTGTGTATTATTTTGTTTGTTCTTGCAAGGAAACGATGACCATTTGCCTCAAAAACTATGATGTGAAGATACAACCTTTTTTTTAATTGATAATAATAATTTAACGCTTATATCGGAATTTCAACCTCCAAGTGACATTTTTTTAGTTAATTTGAAACAAAAATCACAGTATTGAATCATAATCAACAAAATATTATTCAAAATGTAGCGATTGAAGCTATTCAAAATGAACTAAATTCTTTGCAGGTACTTCCTCAATACATAGAACTAGATTTTATCAAATCAATTGAACACATTCTTGCATCCAATGGTAGAGTTGTTCTTACAGGAATTGGTAAAAGTGCCATTATTGCCCAAAAAATCAGTGCCACAATGAACAGCACAGGGCAACCAGCCCTTTTCATGCATGCAGCTGATGCCATCCATGGCGATTTAGGCATGATTCAAAAAAATGATGTTATCATTGCCATCTCTAAAAGTGGAAATACCCCTGAAATAAAAGCACTCGCTCCTCTTTTAAAACAATTTGGCAACACACTCATTGCAATTGTTGGAAATATCAATTCCGATTTAGCTAAAATAGCTGACTTTGTAATTAATACCACTGTCGACAAAGAAGCTTGCCCGAATAATTTAGCACCAACAACCAGTACCACAGCACAACTCATTATGGGAGATGCGATTGCGGTGGCTTTATTGCAAATGAGAAATTTCACAGGACAAGATTTTTCAAAATTCCATCCAGGGGGTGCTTTAGGCAAAAAACTGTATCTCAAATGCGAAGAAATTGCCCAAAGAAATCAAAAACCTTCAATTAAACCAAATACTCACTGGAAAGATATCATCGTAAACATTACTGAAAATCGCCTAGGTGCTACTGCTGTTTTGAACGATCAAAAACAAATTTTAGGAATCATTACCGATGGCGATATTCGCAGAATGCTAAATAAATTCGACAATCTTAGCACCATTACAGCAGCAGATATAATGTCCCCAAATCCACTTTCTATAGATGCCGAAAAAATGGCAACTGAAGCGGGATTTTTAATGCAAGAAAAAAAAATCACCCAACTCATTGTAACCAATAAAGATGCTTACTTTGGGTTTATACACCTTCACGATTTATATTCGGAGGGAATTATTTAAGTTTAACTTCTATGAACAAAAACAAAAATCACTATGTAATTATAATGGCTGGAGGAATCGGATCTCGATTTTGGCCTGTTAGTAAAAAAAGTTTCCCTAAACAATTCATGGATATTTTGGGCACCGGTCAATCACTTATTCTTCAAACCTATAATAGATTTGCCCAGTTTATTCCTAAAGAAAATATTTTTGTTGTAACGAATCAAGATTATGTAGATCTTGTATTAGAGCATATTCCAGGAATTACAAAAGATCAAATTTTAGAAGAGCCTTTAGCAAGAAATACTGCCCCTTGCATCGCTTTAGCGTCCTACAAACTGAAACAAATTAACCCCAATGCAATTTGTATCATTGCACCTTCTGATCATTTAATTACACAAGAAAATAAATTTATTGAAACCGCTACCCAAGCATTAAATTTTGCCGAAAACAATGATGCTTTGGTTACTTTAGGAATCCAACCTAGTCGCCCCGATACAGGTTATGGATATATTCAATTCAATCCTTTATCGCACGAAAGTGGCATTCATGCAGTTAAAACATTTACAGAAAAACCAACAGAAGAAATTGCTCAAACCTTTGTAGATA
This sequence comes from uncultured Bacteroidota bacterium, assembly GCA_903879775.1. Lineage (GTDB taxonomy): Bacteria > Bacteroidota > Bacteroidia > NS11-12g > UBA955 > VMCP01. Next base: position 9,212 of record CAIRMY010000011.1, on the reverse strand, counting down.
GCGGCGAGTTTTTATGGAACGCGGGCATTTTTGTCTGGAGTAACATTGCAATTGCAAATAGAATTGAACAATATTTACCAGAAATTCATCAACTTTTTGCTGAACTCGATTTTAATTCTCACAATTTCAAAACAGAATTGGAAATTGCTTACGGCCAATGCCCCAGTATTTCAATCGACTATGGTATCATGGAAAAAGATAAAAACGTTTTTGTTTTACCCGCTGATTTTGGTTGGAGCGATCTCGGTACTTGGAAAAGTTTGTGGGATGTTTCTAAAAAAGATATCCAAAACAATAGCCTGATTGGCAAAAATATTCGCACCTATCAAAGTTCTGAATCATTGGTGTTTTCTACAAACGATAAACTTTTAGTTATTAGTGGTTTAGACAATGTAGTTGTGGTAGATTCCGATGATGTTCTTCTCATTATGAATAAAAACAAAGAACAAGAACTTCGCAATATTGTGAATGAAATCAAAGATAAATACAAAGGAAAGTATAACTAATCTCTTTTTTTACTTGACAAAATAATTTCAGCGTCGTATATTTGTATTGTTATCGTTTATTCGGTAACGCCAACTGTTACGCGCTTTTATATACCAACATCCTGGCCGTGCCTCTTCAGCGCGGCCTTGATTTTTTATACAATTACCGTGAAACAATCTAATCAATTCAAAGCCCTCATTTTCCTGCATATTGCTGTCTTCCTTTGGGGGTTTACAGCCATTCTTGGCAAGTTAATTTCATACGATTCAATAACCCTTGTCTGGCACCGCATGTCAATCACGGCAATTGCATATTTCCTCCTTCCCGTGGTTTGGAGAAATTTAAAATCTATATCACAGAAAAATTTCCTAACCTTTTTTGGAATTGGAATCATTGTTTGCGCGCATTGGCTTACTTTCTATGGTAGTATCAAATTTGGAAACTCGGTTTCAATAACACTCGCTTGTTTAGGATCAGCATCTTTTTTTGCGGCCATCATTGAACCAATTGTGCTTAAATCAAACTTTATCAAAAAAGATATCCTGATTGGACTGATTGTTATTGTTGGGGTCTTATTTATAAGTTTTTCACTCCCTCAAAATCAAAATCATAACATATCCTACCCTTGGGCAATTGGCACTGGTTTAATTAGCGCCGCCTTAGCAGCTCTATTCACAACATTAAATAAGAAGTACATTAACAACCTTCACCCCGTTGCCATTAGTGCCATTGAAATGCTTTCAGGTGCAATTTTACTGACGCTCATCGTGCCATTTATTTCCTCCAATATCATTTGGTTCCCAGAAATGAACATTCAAAACTTCGACCCAACAAACCTTCAGAATGGAGCTTTAGATCTCGTTTGGGTGCTCATCTTGGCGATTTTCTGTACAAATCTTACATTCTACCTAGGAACGTATTCATTAAAATACCTGAGCGCTTTCACTGCCAATTTAACCGTAAACCTCGAACCCATTTATGGAATTATATTGGGCATTCTCATTTTCCATGAAAACAATGAGCTCAATGCCAAGTTTTATATAGGTACACTCATTATCATCACTGCAATCTTCATCAATCCAATTTTATCGCTCCGAAAAAAATGAACCTCGCCGACATTACACTACTTATTGAAACCCGTAAAAGTCATTTCCCCAAAGAATTCAACGGTCAAATTGCCGATAATGACTTGATTTCCCAAATGATATCAAATGCGCATTGGGCCCCATCGCACAAACTCACTTTACCTTGGCATTTCATTGTGTTTGAACAGCCTAAAATTGAGAAACTTGCTATGAAAATCATGGACATACAATTGGCCTCAAACCCAAATGTCCCTCAAGAAAAAATTGATAAAATTAAATTACTCCCTTCTCAATTGTCGCACGCCATAGCAATTTGCTTAAAACCGAGCAAAATGGTTCCGCTTTGGGAAGAATATTGCGCAGTCGGCGCTGCCGTTCAAAATATGTACCTCACCTTAAATGCCGTTCCTGATTTTGGGGGATATTGGACAAGCGGCAACGCCACGAATTCCTTGGAAATGAAGGAATACCTCGGATTGTCTGAAAATGATGAGCATTTAGGATTCTTTTTCGTTGGGGGAATTGATCAAAAAAGAACCCATTCAAAACGCATTACCCAAACCGTAGTTTGGAAATAATATTAATATGATTTTGCGAAAACAACCCTTTGTTTAGAAGGGTTTCCTGTTAAAATACAAACGCCGTCTTCTTGTAAATTATCCATTGGAATACAACGAATTGTTGCTTTTGTCAATTCCTTAATTTTAGATTCTGTTTCATTGGTACCATCCCAATGAGCAAAAGCAAAACCTTGTTTGTTGTTGATCACATCCAAGAACTCATTCCAATTATTGACTTCGAAATATTTCTCTTTTCTAAAAGACAGAGCACGTTGGAATAGTGAATTTTGGATTTCTTCTAGCAAATTAGCGACGAACACATCAATTCCATCTAATGACACTACTTCTTTGGTTTTAATGTCTCTACGAGCCAATTCCACAGTTCCATTTGCTAAATCTCTTGGACCCATTGCCAAACGCACAGGCACCCCTTTTAATTCCCATTCTGCAAACTTAAATCCAGGCTTGTATGTATCACGGTCGTCGAGTTTGATAGAAATTCCAAGTTTTTTAAGCTGCCCTAAAATTTCATCAAATTTTGCCAAAATCGCTTGATGTTCTTCTTCTGTTTTATAAATTGGCACAGCAACTACTTGAATTGGAGCCAATTTTGGAGGCAACACCAAGCCCTCGTCATCGCTATGAACCATGATTAAAGCACCCATCAAACGGGTAGAAACACCCCAACTGGTAGCCCAAACATAATCTAATTTACCTTCTTTACTTTGGAATTTAACCTCAAAGGCTTTTGCAAAATTTTGACCTAAGAAATGAGAAGTTCCCATCTGAAGAGCCTTACCATCCTGCATCATTCCTTCAATACAAAAAGTTTCATCAGCACCAGCAAATCTTTCATTTTCAGTTTTGATACCTTTAATCACGGGAATAGCCATGAAACTTTCTGCAAATTCTGAATACACATTCAACATTTGAACTGTTTCATCCATTGCCTCTTGTTTTGTAGCATGAGCTGTATGTCCTTCCTGCCACAAAAATTCCGCCGTTCTTAAGAACAAACGCGTACGCATTTCCCAACGAACCACATTGGCCCATTGGTTAATTAAAATTGGCAAATCTCTATAACTCTGAATCCAATTTTTATAGGTATTCCAAATAATGGCTTCACTGGTAGGACGCACAATGAGCTCTTCTGTTAATTTTGAATCTGGATCAGGAATTAATTTCCCTGGATTGTTAGGATCAGCCTTTAAACGATAATGTGTTACAATTGCACATTCCTTCGCAAAACCTTCAGCATTCTTTTCTTCTTTTTCAAATAAGCTTTTCGGAACAAAAAGAGGAAAATAAGCGTTGCTATGCCCAGTATCTTTAAACATTTTGTCTAATTGCTGTTGCATTTTTTCCCAAATTGCATAACCATAAGGTTTTATAACCATGCAACCCTTTACAGCACTGTGTTCAGCCAAATCAGCATTATTCACTAAGTTGTTATACCACTCGCTGTAGTTCTCACTGCGTTTAATTTTCTCGAAAGCCATTGAAATGTTTGATGCAAATTTACAAAATTCACCTTAGTAAAAAGATGAAACTTAGAAATTCAGTAAAATCCACTATCGTAACAGGGTAACATCGCCCGAAAAAGGATATAATCTTCCATCGGTTCCCTTCACATTTACCTGATAAATATACACTCCTTCTGGAGCAATCATTCCTTTATACTTACCATCCCAGCCTATATCACATCCTTCAGAATCGAATAATTTCTCTCCCCAGCGGTTGAATATTCTCATTGAATAATTAAAAATATAAATACCTTGAGGTTTAAATATTTCATTCAAATCGTTCTTGTTTGGCGTGAAGGCATTTGGAATGAACACTTTTGTTTCTACCCCAGGATCTTGAATATTGCTCACACTATTAAAATACCAGCTACTATCTAAGCCATAAACTTTGTTTCTAATTGCTGTAATTCGATAGTCTAGTTTAGGCATACAATTTAAACTAGGCAATTCGTCTGTATATGTTGTATCGAAAGGACTTAAACGATCTACAAGGGCAAAACCTTGACCTGTATTTCTTTCAACTAAGTACTCTTTAACACCTTCTTTCCAATCTAAATACTTATTCCATGAAAGCGCTGGAAAATAATTAGCATTCAGCTGAACATTGAGTAGAATCGACTTTGAAATTGTTGAAAATACACTACTGTCGCCACATTCATCAATACCCAAAACCTTGTAAACAGAACTTGTTTGATCTACATCAATTGATTTATCTGCTACAACCAACGAATCGCTATTTGCATTGATCACCCATTTTTGGAAATTATTAGTTCCATTAAGGGTATTACCCACCATCACAAACCTTTCCAATGGAATTTTATTCTTTAATAATTGTTGCCATTCAACACGAACATATTGATCATTTAAGACAGTAGCTCTGCGCATTTCTGGCGGATTTACACGATTCAAATACATGGGTTTAACATGGCAAGTATCGCTCCAACTAAATTCTTTAAGCCCATTTTTTTCAATGGCTTTCACCAAATAATGATGAACTTTATAACAACGAATGTTGGTGTCGATATACTTTAAAACACTTCCGTCAACTTGACCAATACTATCAAAATTACCATTGTCAATTTGACGGTAAATTAAATAACGCTCAACAGGCCATCCAACATAAGCATTCCATTGGATTTGACTCAAATTGAGGCCAGATTTCCCACTCAACTCAATGGTGCAATGATTCTTTAAAACTGATTCCTTTTGTGTGTAATCACACAAATTTGTTGTCCCAATTTTATAACAATAGCTTTTATGCAATGCATCTACTCCTGTGACATTAAAAACAGTATCGCCAATATTTGAGAGGCTATTGATTTTAGCAAAACCCGCTCCATTGTCTTGGTAAATGACATAATCCTTAAAATCAAAACTTGGGTATTTTTTCCATACCAATTCATGGGAAATATCATTTAAAACACTTACCCTTCGCCAAGTAGGTTCTTGAGGGACAATTGTGTCACCAACTTTAAGTGAAATTCCTACAATTGATGTATCCCAACAACCCAAAATATCTTCAACATAATATTGAATTTTATAAATTTTGGAAATTGAAGGCTTAAAATCGAACAATTTATTGTTGCTAAATTGGGCACCATCTATGCTCCAATAACTTTTATTGATGGTTGTATCAGATAAAACTTTAACATCTCCATTCCATGTTTGTCCAAGGCAAATGATATTTTTCAAATTTAAAATTTCAGCAGAAGGTTCAAACACATGAAAAACATTCACAAATGTATCTAAACAAGAGTTTTTAGATTTTACAATCAATTCAACTTTGTTCTTAGGTTTTTTAAATAAATGTAAAACCTCTTTTCCTGTATCAATTTGATTTTCTGGGGTAAACTTCCATTGATATGATTGAATTATTGCATCAGAACAAGTTGATGTGGAAACAAATTTTATTGAATCACGTAAACATTGTCCATCAAAATTAAAATCAGCCTTAGGATTGTCAAAAACATAGATTGTATCTTTCGGACGAATGGTTCTTTTACAACCGAATGAATCCTCTAAAATAACTGCTGGTATATATCGTCCAGGTCGATCATAAATATGAGATTTCAGATTGCCTTTCAATACAACACCATCGCCAAAATCCCATTCCTTGGATTTAGTTTGATTGTTTACACTATCTGTAAAAATCACATTCAATGGCAAACACCCCGTTTTTGGGGTAAAGTTAAATTTACCATCGGGTCCAGGTACCAAAATCAAGTACAAAAACACCCGGCTCGCTGAGCAACCCAACGAATCAGTAATGGTTAATCGAATGCTATATTTCCCAGGATTTACATATTGGTGACTTGGGTGTTTTAAAACAGAAGAACTTCCATCTCCAAAATCCCAAAGCCACTTTGTAATTGAAACCGTCCCTGAAATGCTAGTATCTCTAAAATGCGCCAATAACGGTGGACATTTGGTGCCAACCGTGGTGAAGGACACCCTCACTTTCAAACGTTGACCTGGAAAATAAACTTTCAAAGATTCGGTAGCTGCACATCCGTTTAAATCGGTCACCGTAATTTTAATTGTGTAATAACCAGAATCCACAAACTGATGGGTAATATTTTGCGTAGTATATTTCTTGCCATCGCCCATTTCCCATTGATAAGTATAATTTGCTGTTAACCGTTTTTTATCCAGATAACCCTTTAAAATGCTCGTTGAACATGTATGTTGCCAAATTAATCGTGACTTAAAACCGGGACCAACAACTGAAATTGGAATCACTGTACTTGGTTCACAAATCACATTGGAACCATCAGAAATAAGCCTAGCCCAAATGGTGTCTTTGAATGAATTATAAATGGTATGCTTACTGTTGTAATCTTTCACTTTAATGGTGTCACCATTGCTTAACACCCAAGCATGTTTAATTCCTGGTCTAAAACTACTGTCGTACAAGGTAATTTCTGCCGGCAAACATGATTTTGGCTGGACAACTGAACCCTTTAAGTTTGATTCACCAACTACAAATTGATTTTTGACGGTTTTAACACAATATTTCGAATATTTAAAATTGGTTTCAATGTTATATATGCCTGCGGTATCAAACCTAAATTTAACAACATCAATATCCAATGCGGTATCTTTTCCATTAAACTTCCAAATTAAAGACTGTCCAGAATGTTGAGCCTCCAAAACAACATAACCCGGTGAACAAAGCTCTTGTTCTAGAACTTTAACCATTCCTAAATTTGGACCTATAGGAAAAAACGTTCGTATTGTCGTATCCCAGCAACCAGAAGAATCATCCCATATTTTGAGCATAATCGTATGCGAAACCAATGGATTGAGCACAACAGTATCTGTATAATATAACTTACCATCTATTTCCCAGTACCATTTCGTGTATTTAGTCGATACATTTTTAACGGTTAGATTGCTTTTTTTACAGATATCGTAATCCAATTCAATTTTGGCAAAAGCGGCTTTAATTTTAATTGAATCAATTTGAGTGGCTGTATCAGGACAACCATGATGATAACTCACCAAGGCAGGCCTGAGCCATCCTGTATCGCGATCATAATAATGCCAAGTATTGGTTTTTGCATAAGGCTTTGGAAGTGGCATCCAAGGTCTGAGTTTCATCTGAGAATTTCGAGATTCCGCATCATCAAAAATCCATCTAAAACTATCAACTGTAAATCCTGGATACTGAGTGGCATTTATAAAGTAAATCCCAGATGAATTATTACAAATTTCACCAACAGGTTCAGTATAAAATTTGGGTTCAACTTTTTGACCAACATGAATTTTAAAATCGAGTTTAACAAAACAATTTTTATAAACAAAAGCAGTCACCGAACCATTAAATATACCGGTATCATTAAAAAGTTTCGTAACAGTTGGGGTTGTATATTCATCTCCATCATAAAATTCCCAAAGCACTCCAGTAATTTTTCGATTACTCGCGATCGTCGATTTTCCTTTAAAGATTAATGGCACACAACCCGTGAAATTCCCATCAATTTCAAGGTTGGTGATGCTACTTTGAAGCAAATCATAAATGAATGAATCTGTGCAACCATATTGATTTGTTACTATAGCAATAATTTTATAAGCTGAGTTATTAAAAATTGTAAAACTCTGTGGATTGGAGCTGCCATTCTTATATCTAACTCGGCCGTATTCTTCTAAATACCACTGTATGGAAGCTATTTTACCCGTATCTTCATATTTGGCCGTAAACGAGTATGGCGGTTTACATGGAAACGAATCAGACAAAACAATTTTACCTTTTGGTTTTGGATAAATTGTGATGTAATTGTTTTTTGTAACAGTGGCACTACAAGACCTAAATACCGATTGCACGGTCAATGAAACGGTGTATTTCCCCGGATTTTTATAATATTTTGAGGGATAAGGATTAGAAGATGACGTTCCATCGCCAAAATCCCAACTAAATTTCAATCCTCCATTAAAAACCGTTTTATTCTCAAAGTCTATCACTGATGCACCGCAAACAGTTGTGATATCAGAGGTAAAATCAGGATTCAGTGGCCCCAAATAAAGTCCATTTTTCAGCGTGAGTGAATCTTTACATCCATTCACATCTACAACAACTAATTTAGGCGAATAAGTGCCTAATTTCGTATATTGGTGACGAGGATTCGTTGCAGTTGATCCAGCTCCATCGCCAAAATCCCAGCGGTAACTCAACCCATTTCCAACACTTGTATTCCTAAACGGGATAAATGTAGGAACTTTACAATCATAAGCAGAATCCATTTTAAACAGTGCAGTTGGCTTTGGATTAACCGTAACTATCTGAATTTTTTGGATTTTATCTTGACATCCGTTTGCATCTGTAACAACCAATGAAACTGAATATTTACCAGATGCTCCAAATTGATGAATTGGCGACTTTGTAGACAAAACTGTTCCATCGCCCATATCCCAAGAATATTTCACAATATTCGTATCACCAATACTTGAATTTTCAGTAAATGTAATTTTCTCACCCAAACAAATTGTCAACGGATTTGCACTAAAATTTGCTTTTGGCGATTTAAAGGCACGAACATATTGTGATTTAGTTATTGAATATGTTTTACCCGCTTTGTCTATGATTGTTAATTTAACCGTGTACTTTCCTGGGTTATAATAAATTGCAGAAGGGTTCTGCAATGTGCTCGTATTGCCATTTCCAAGATCCCAATTCCAACTAGCAGCATTCGTAGATAAATCAGTAAAAGCAACAGTTAATGGGGTACAACCTTTCAATGGCGAGGCAGAAAAATCAGCCTGAGCTTTGAGTTTTGAATGTCCCCCAAAAACAAGCAATAAAAAGACCATCCATTTTAAAGAAAGGAGATAGTTTTCTATTTTATTTTTTAGGGAAATAATCAAATCTTTTAGTCTTATGAATAAAGAATAGACGCTAAGATAAAATAAAAAGTTGTCTATAAAAAAAAGACTCCCAAATTGGAAGTCTTTTTTTATCAATGATTTAATTTCTTAGCTACATCCCAAACTGTTACCACAGTTTAAGCATTTGTAACATGTGCCACCGCACCCGCAGAAAAGATCAACTACATTAAGTGTCA
>CAIRMY010000010.1 GCA_903879775.1 uncultured Bacteroidota bacterium | reverse complement strand
GGGAAGCAAAAAAGGATGGTTTGTTAAAAAGAAAACGAAAAACTTATGATTTTAACTTAAATGAGGAAAAGAGTCCGGAGAATGTGATCGCTAAGTCGATATTGAAATTAAATAATTATCGAGGTGGACGACCTGCGGACAGTCGTAAAACTCCTTATTTAGGTGATGTGTTTATCGATAATGACCAGAGTTTTCATTCAAATAATTACAATAATAATTTCGGCACTCAACGGGTCAAGGGGATGCCAATATTATTTATGTTTTATCTCTTGGAAGGGAATTATCTTGGTCAAGATTTCAATAAAAATGATGTGTTTATGCCAAATACAAGTGAATTTCATCTTAATAATCTGAGTGAATCAAATCCTTTGGTAACTCTCTCGATTGCAACCCCAAATGGCGGCCCAAAATATGATGTGTATTCTAATAAATTGGTGACACTCGTCAATTGTCAAGAAAAAGATTATTCATATGCTGGATAGTAATTTAAAATATTACAACTGGTTGAATATCCAATATTCAAGTCCGCTAAAGTCTGGGAAAATTGATCATGTGTACTTGACGAAAGGTTTTGAAAAGGATAATTTATTTCTAGGTAGAGTAAGTGAAGAGGATTATTTTATAGTAATTAATGATATCTACCCACCTAGTATGTTGTTGTTTGATAATTACAAGAACTTTGACTTTGCTTATTTTGATTCTATTGTATTCAGTTCGATAAATACCGGAAATAAAATTAAAAGATTTTTATTAATTTCATTTTCTTTGGTCAATATAGATTTAATAGTCTTGTTTGACACGCTTGATGACTATTGTAAACGTAATACTTCTAAGTTATTCTTTGATAGTGATTTGAGAGTATTTCTTGATGGACTTTCAGAGATAGTCGAAAAAAAACAAAAGCAATATTCTGAAATTTTAGGTTGTTGGGGCGAGCTTTTTTTTATTGACTTTTTAATTGAAAATAAGTATTTTTCAATTTCGGATATTTTAGATTCTTGGGAAAGCCCAAATGGTAGAAAGCTACATGATTTTAAATTTTCGGAAAACAATCTTTTATTTGAAGTCAAAACGACGACTAGTATTCAGAGTAGAATACACGAATTCATGACATTAAACCAGATGGTTTCAATTGATGGGTTTACTGGATACCTCGTCAGTGTGAAAGTAATGCAAGATTTGATTGCTGGTTTGTCCTGCTATGATTTACAAATGAGAATAACTAATCATTTTAGGCAGGACGTGACTATTATGGCGAAATTTAATCAAATCAAAAAAATTAGAGGTGATAAATTGATAAATGATAAATTTTTTAAATTTAATACGACATCTGAGGATGCTCTAAAATTTATTTTATTCGATAATGTTCCGATTCCTCAATGTTCTGTTAAAATCATTGACGTTTCTTGGTCAGCTGATTGTGAGGATTTACCAACTCATTTATCGGCTGATTTATTTGTTTAAACTGATTTTCAATAAAGTTTCCTCTCGTCCACTTTTTTGATTTTTGAATGTGACACGAAATTCTATAAAATCGGCTTTCTGAAAAAACGTCTTTTTTACATTAAAATCAAATTTTGCGGGTAATCCAATTTGGTCTTTTGATACGGTCAAGTTTTTAGTTTGTAATATTTTCCCTTTTGAATCAACCACAACCCATGACGATTCAAACCTTGCATTAGGAGGACGATACGCGGTAAATTTCACATTTGTATCGTTGTCTATGAATACATGCTGGAATTGATAGTTTTCGTATCCAATAGGGTCAATGTGGTAGCTAAACTTGGGTGCTTCCAGATCGGATAATATTCCTTTTCCATATTTACCAGGTTGCGATTCACTCATTATCTCTTCTGTTGTATATGATTGGCCGTGAATTAAGGCATCAATCATCCAGGCTTCTAATGATCGTCTTCCTTTTTCTCCGCCCCCACCATACTGATTAATTAATTCTCTATCGAGCCAGTCTACATTCTTTAATGGTTTGAGCGATTCGGTGAAATGTTTCTCCTGTAAAATGCCGCATATTGCCAATTTTTTATTTCGTTCTTTAGTGATTCTATATACAAGATTGTATATTTCAATTAAAATGATAAAGTGAGATTTTGTTTGAATTAATCCTCTATTTTGTCCTGTAGGACTCCATCGGGGATATTCGGAAGGCCAGTTTTCGTTGCAAATGGATTTGACGGCATTGAAGTAGTTATTTAATTCGATAAAGAATATGTCTTCTTCATTCATTTTTACTTCTTCTTCATCTGGTTGATTGATATATGCTTGACCGCCTTCTTTTTTGTATTTATAGCATTTATTATAAAAAATATTTCTAGCATAATTTAACCACTGGTCAGCCGACGCAATAATCATTGTGGGGCCATCTTGGTTTTGTGGTAAAAATTTTATTCTGCCTTCAAGTGCTCCATTTTTTGCTAAACGTGCAGCAATACGATAGGCCAAATGGTTCGCTCGGGAATGAAGCCAATCTGATTCCCAATTAGCAAGGCGAGCTTCTTCTAATGTAGTTCCCAGGTAATTAATGAATTTTCTTTTAATATTTACATGGTCTATACAAAATTTATGCTGCATGAATAATTCATGCAATGGATCGAGTTTCTTCTGTAATGTATTGATTTCTGCAAATATTTTGGCGGTATTAGTTGTGTTGAATTCTTTTGGGAAGATTATGATAGGTATTTCAATTTCTTGCATGTCTTCATTCTGGTGAATACCTCTTAATCTGTGTTGACCATCAATAATCCATAGTGGTCGATAATCCTGGTATACGGAATTGCCAAATTCATCGACTTCGGATTCTTTTATTCTGTCTGTGAAGTATCCTTCATGTATTCCTGTTATTTGTTTTTTAAGGAATTTACTGAAATGAATCGTAATAAGGTCGTCATTAATTTCTACAGCGTTGGAGTCAT
>CAIRMY010000009.1 GCA_903879775.1 uncultured Bacteroidota bacterium | reverse complement strand
GGGCTTGAGCTTTGAAACGGATCCGGGTGAAAAACCAATTGATTTTTTTTCAGGATTTTTATGTTACAAAGGCAAATCGAGATTGAAAATGATCATCCTTGGGAATTTTGTTACGCAATGGAATAAAGGGCTTGTATTTGGAAGCAGTGGGCAGTTCGGATCGCCACTTTCGCTTGAAAATTACACATACCAACCTGTCAGTATGAAAGCGTATTCTTCTTATAATGAAGATATTGGGCATTTTGGTGCTGCTTTTCAACTACGCTATTTCAAAACCGATTTTTATGCAGGATACGGCATTAAATCTATCGATTGTCAACTAAATTCCGGGGGAAATTCATTCATCGATAGATCTTTTGGCGGATTTCACCAATCGGAACTTCAAAGAAAACGGAGACACAATAATTTAGAAACATTGTCATTTGTAGGGACCCAAAAGTCCCTCAAAAAAGCAACCATTAACCTTTGTATATCGAATTATAAATATCTAATTCCCCAGATTGAAATGATTGAAAGTGATAGTCTATTCAGTTTTTCGCGTTCGTACCTTGAAATACAAATTGCGGCGCCTAGAATTTTAAATGGTCGTTGGATTGCAAATCATTCGATTCAATTGAATCATGCAATCACAGCAACTTACATTGCAGGTGTTTACAGCATTCTAAAAACTGTAGATTTTGGCATGAAATTTCAGAGAATTAACGATAACTATTCTGCTCCAGAATTAAGTTATCGCCTAAAAAGTCAAGTCAATCAAAATTTATTGGAGATGGGTTTCGACATTCAGGCCACACGTAAGTTCAATCTAAAACTAAGAACCGAAATACTTGAAGGAATTGTTGCAACATATCGAAACAACACCAATCAAAACAACATTAGAAATACCCTATTGGCAAATTATCATTTTTCCAAAAATGCAATCTTGCTTGCTCAATTCAGAAGGGAAACTGCATTTAGCTTAGATGGATCAACCATTGGGAAATCGTTTTATTATCAAAGTCAAGTTTCTCAAAAAATCCAAATTAGTCAGATTTCAAATTTAGAATTTGGATTCACCCAAAAATGGAACAATGTAAATTTATTCGTAAACCATTTGTATCATTTGGGATATTCCCATAAAATAGGAAACTTTGGCTCCATCAATATTGAATCGAATTGGTTTAACTGTAATGAAACTGCAATTTATGGATTAGATAATTCACTGCCCGGAAATCTCGGATACATGGTTTATTCTGGCACAGGAAAATATTACAATGCCATTCTGAAAATTCATCTTTACAAGAAACTTTGGCTCAACCTAAAATTGCAGAAAATGCAAAAAATGAATGTAAAAAATACAACAGAAATTGATGGCAATAACTCATACAACCGTATTTTTGTGCAAATAAATTTTCAATAATGTCGAACACCAAACTTAGCGTCAACATCAACAAATTTGCTACCCTTAGAAATGCAAGAGGTGGCAACAATCCAAATTTAATTCAGGTTGCAAAAGACTGCGAAGCATTTGGTGCTCAAGGAATCACGGTACATCCACGACCCGATGAGCGACATATTCGCTACCAAGATGTGATTGATTTAAAGCCGATTGTAAAAACCGAATTGAATATTGAGGGATATCCATCTGCGGAATTTATTGAGCTGATACATGCTGTCAAGCCGGAGCAAGTAACTTTGGTTCCGGATCCACCAGACGCATTAACATCAAACGCCGGTTGGGATACCATCCAAAACCAAGAATTTCTAAAAGACGTGATTCTAGAGTTGAAGAAAAGCACGCAAAGAGTGAGTATCTTCTTAAATCCACAACCAGAATTGGTGAAGTCTGCTTTAACCTGCGGTGCAGATAGAATTGAACTTTACACTGAATATTATGCTGTGAATTTCAAAAAGAACCCAGAGGATGCCATTGAACATTACTTGGCAACTGCCATCGAAGCGCAAAAGTTGGGAATTGGTTTAAACGCAGGGCATGATTTAGATCTACAAAATTTAAATTACCTCGCAAAAAATTTACCTGGGTTGCAAGAAGTTTCCATTGGACATGCCTTGGTTTGTGATGCCCTTTATTTAGGACTTCAGAACACCATTCAAATGTATTTAGCCAAACTAAGAATAGAATGATGAAACGACTCAGTTTGCTGATTGTGTGTTTGATTTGTGGGGTTGGGAATATCAGAAGCTGGGGATTTCTTGCGCATAGAACCATTCATCAAAATGCTTGTTTGGCCATGCCAAAACCGTTGTTTGATTTTTACAAACTCCATATCAATTATTTAATTGACCATGCAACAGACCCCGACAATAGGCGATATGTTGTAGAGAATGAAGCTTGTAAGCATTTTATGGATTGTGATTTTTATGAAACAACAGTGCCTTTAGATACTGTGCCTAAAGATTATAGTGAAGCTGTTTGCCTATTCTCTGAAGATACCGTTTTAAAACATGGAATTGTGCCATGGCAATGCAATAAAATGATCTATTGGCTTAAAAATGCCTTCCAAGAAAGAAATCTACAGAAGATACTGAAAGTTTCAGCAGATATAGGCCATTATGTGGCAGATGCGCATGTTCCTTTGCATACAAGTTCCAATTATAACGGACAAAAAACAAACCAACATGGCATTCATGCACTTTGGGAAACAAGAATCCCTGAGTTGTTTATCAATCAATATCCCATTTACATTTCCGAAGTTGAATTTCTTCCGAATTATTCTGTAGAAATTTGGAAATCAATAGAAGAAAGTTTTAGTCTGGTTCCGAAGGTTTTATTGTTTGAAAAACTTGCGAAGCAAGTAACCCCTGAAAACGCACGCTATCAGTTTGTTCAGAAAGGCACTTCCGTAATTAAAATTGAAAGTGAACAATTGATCCGTAACTATGAACGACAATTGGAAAACATGGTTTTGCTCAGAATGAAAAAATCGATTCAAATGGTTGCAAACACATGGTACACGGCTTGGATCATGGCTGGAGAACCCGAATTGACAAATTTAGATTCCTCGATTCCTGTAGATGTACCCATTGAAAATATCGAGAATGATCTTCATCGATAATTTAAGAAGGATTACAGAGATTAGAAGGATTAGAGAGATTAGAGGAATCAATGTTTTATCACAATTGTTTTCCGCAATTGGTGAGATGTATTGATGTTAAAATGGCGCAAAATCCAAGGGGGTTTTCTACAGATTCAAAATCCTTATTTCAATTCTTCTGTTCTTCGCCCTTCCCTCCTCATTGTCGTTGGAGGCATTAGGTTTGCTAGAACCATATCCTTTTGCCACCAATCGTAAAGGAGCAATGCCAAATTTTTCTAAATATGTTTTCACCGAAGTAGCCCTATTGGCAGATAATTCTTTGTTATGCGCATCTGAACCAGTATTGTCGGTATGACCAGAAATTTCAATTTTCATTTGCGGATTTGCATTCAGCAATTGAATCACTGTTTTGAGTTCAACTTCACTTTCCGGTTTCAACTCATATTTATCGAGATCGAAGAAAATATTATTCAACGTAACCACTTGATCTGTTTTGATTTTCTCCAACAAGGCTTCAATAATGTATGGCTTATCGATGCTCGATTCAGTAGGTTGAAAGTTACGAGAATCCAACATATACCCTTTTGCAGTTGAGTGCAAAGCATAGTTATTTCCTGCAACCACAGGAATCAAGAATTGGGAAGTACTGTCCTGATAAATCACTTTTTGAGTTTGCAAATTCACCAAACGCACATTGGCTGCGATTTCCTTTTTGGTTTGTTTATCGAGTATTTTTCCCAATAAATAGTTCACCGGTTTGGGTTTGAATTTATCAATGAGTTTAATTGAATAAATATCTAATCCCCCAAAACCACCTTCACGCGCAGAAGCAAAGTAGGCTTTTTGAGCCATGGCATCCACATAAAATCCAACATCGTCCTTAGAAGTATTCACTCCTTTGCCTAAGTTTTCAGGTTTTATCCATTGTCCTTCTTCATTAAATCGGGCCATGAAAATATCGTGCTGCCCATATCCTGGATGTCCATTACTCGCAAAATAGAGAGTCACCCCATCGTAATGTAAAAATGGCGCTTCTTCATCAAATTTGGTATTAATCGTAGGTCCTAAGTTTACGGCTTTTGTCCATTTACCATTGACTTTTTTGGTCAACCAAAGATCTTTACCGCCCATACCTCCTGGTCTTGAAGATGCAAAAATAATTGTATTCCCATCTCCGCTCACGCTTGGTTGAGCATCCCACTGCGGGGTATTGACAATTTCACCCAAATTCTGTCGCTCGCCCCAACGCTCATTTACCATTTCAGAGAAGAAAATATCGCAGCTACCAAATCCATCTTGGTTGCAAACTGTGTAATATAAAATTTGTTGTTTTGGACCATCATAAACTGAGTTGGTCCCTTCATTTTCAATTGTATTAATTTTACCCGGAGCGGAACGCGATTTTTCCCAGCCATTCGCACCAAGCTTTGAAATATAAAAATCCTCTTGATTTCCAACCAAACGGGTGTAAACAAATGTATTTCCATTGATGGGCATTCCAGGCCAATATTCATTTAAAGGCGAATTGATTGCTTCACCCATGTTTTTAATTTCCATTTTTAGAAGATCTCCCAATTCTGCTTTAGCCATCTCGATAGACGCTCTTAAGCGATCAACTTTAGATTTCATACTTGGAGAAGCGGCATCTTCTTTAGGGTTAAAATCGGGCATAAAGGGAACACTATCGTAACGCATCAAATATTTCAATGACTCATCGAAACGCGACATTCTAAAAAGGTAATAAGCAAAATAATAATAGCTTGGCTGATAAAGAGAATCAGTTTTAATACAAGACTTGTGAGATTTTATGGCATTTGCGCTATCTTTCAACGCCTCATAAATTTCAGCTTGAATGGCCCAGGCAGTTGCAGAATTAGGGTCGCATTTGATCGATTTCCTGATACAGCCCAATGCCTCTTTAAACATACCAGCCTGGAAGTCAACGTAAGCTTTATCCTGCAGGTCCTGACATTTTTTCTTTTGCGCAGACAATGTCCCCCAAAATAAAAAGAAACTCAAAAAAACGAATCCGTATCTCATAAAATATATACCTCTAAAAAACCAATACCTCTTATTTCTTCCAAACGAAAGTTTTTAAAATTTCGTTTACATCTTGTTCTAAAAATTGAAATACTGGATAAATGGAATCGGCTTGAGTTTGCTTGTTAAAGTACAAAGCCCCGCGAAGAAAATGCCTTGAACTGTCTGTTGTGAAAAAGTTTAAATTGGTGGCGGTATTGCCTTGGATATGAAAAATCAAACCTGGAACTTTAGGATTTAAGTTGGTTACAGGTTCTTCTAAAATATCTTCTGCGCGTTGCAAATGTTTGTTTACCAAACTTCTAGAATCTGACACTAAAGTATCGAAATCCTTCCAATTATTGAATTGATAATAGGTAAAATGCAAAGTAGCATTTAAGGTTGGGAAATGGAGATTGTACCAATGTTTACCCTTTGAATTTTCATCTGGTAGCATGATGCTGTAACGCGGTATTTGGAAGGTGAATGGACAATCTTTGGCATCAAATTGAAAGTATCTTTTTTGAGGCAAACTTAATTTAGGATAAGCATGTGGCTTTGGCACATAATTGTCGTTTGAACCACATGAT
>CAIRMY010000008.1 GCA_903879775.1 uncultured Bacteroidota bacterium | reverse complement strand
TGTCATTTGGTTCTTGTTTCATAATGAATTTTGTGTTAGTTTTGTTTTAAAGAAATAGTTAGCAATACGGGAGTTACAAAGCTTCTTGGTGTTTAAAGTATTATATATTAGTCGGTTATATTTAAAGACAGAGTCCCGTCCAGACCGCCAGATTAAAGCCTCAGAAATGAGGCTTTTTTTATGCCTTGAATTTGTTTACGCTGCGGTGTTGAGGATCAAGGACAAAAGTTGGGGCTAGGCAAATAATATGGCAATTCTGAAGAGAAAGAAATTGACATCTTTAACGCCTCGATGTTGTGCTCTAAATGCTTTTATTTTTGCGGTTTAAGAATCAGGAATCGATTATTTGGTATCGCAAAATGCGATAGCTTCAAAATGAGTTTGGTGTAATCTTTCCATTCGTAAATGTATAAATTGCATGAAGTTATTCAAAATTTAGAAGGTGAAAGTAGTTGCAATTCAGGCCTTTTTGCTGTATTATTGTATATAAGCAGTTTTTAAATATAAATGGCATGTAAAAACAAAAAAAATGAGTTTTCTCAGTGATTTCTTTTGCTTTAATGAATTGTCTGTAACAGCTGTCAAAGGATTATTAAAAATATTAAAAATTTTCGAAAGAATCAGATAAACAAATAGTTGGAGATGGAATTGATTAAAGCTGAAACGATACAGAATAAAATTTACACGCTAAGGGGCGAACAAATAATTTTAGATAAAGATCTTGCCTTATTTTATGAAGTTAAACCGATAAGACTAAGAGAGCAAATTAAAAGGAATCCTAAACGGTTCCCTCCAGATTTTGTTTTTCCCTTGAATGAGTCAGAGATCGATTATATGGTATCGCAAAATGCGATACCTTCAAAACAAAGCCTTGGAGGATCTATCCCATTGGTTTTTACTGAGCAAGGAGTTGCAGCGGTTTCAGGTGTAATTAAAAGTGAAAAAGCTGACCAGGTTAGTGTAGCAATAGCGCGTGCATTTATAGCTATGCGTAAAACATTCGGGCAATTGCATGGCGTTATTCAACGATTAGAAGGGGTGGAAATTAAACAATTACAAACCGATAACAAATTGGAGCAAGTGCTCAGAGCGCTAGAAAAAGACATCCCACCCAAGCAAGGTGTTTTTTATGAGGGACAGTTATTTGATGCACATGTATTTGTAAGCGATTTGATAAAAAAAGCCAATGAAAAGTTGGAAATAATAGATAATTATGTAGATGAAAATACTTTGCTGCTTTTAAGTAAACGGAAAATGGAAGTAAACTGTACCGTTTACACACGCATACATCCTGCATTAAAAAAGGATATTGAAAAGCATAACAAGCAATACCCTGTCATTGATTTGGTAGAAAATCGTAGCAGCCATGATCGATTTATTATTTTAGACAACACACAACTTTACCACATTGGGGCATCTTTAAAGGATTTAGGCAATAAGTGTTTTGCCTTTAGCCGTATGGATGAAATATTGCCTGAACTAATCTCTAAATTATTGAATAAATGTAATTGCAATTCAGATTAATGATTTCATTTAGACTATGAGCCTATTGTTTACAAAATAGAATTTCAGTGGTTTTTTGAAGTGCCGAATACGTTTTGCACGAACCACTAGATCCTTGTAGGGCGAGTTTAATTTTTGCTTTTTGTCTTTGTGCTTTTCGAATCATAATTTTAATTTAATTGGGTTAAACAGTGACAAAAAAAGGGAGCCTAAGCCCCCTTCTGATTGTCTGAATTTTTGTCGTCTTGGTTCATTCAAGCCATCACTTCTTCAATAGAAGAAAAGGAAGGCATGCTTACACTTTGAGAATTTGGAACATAGCTCCATCTGTGAGAAAGTTCAATGACTTCACCTGTTTCTTGGACCACATATTCATAAGGGTCACAGGATACTTTTTCGATTTTGCCATCGAGTTTTTCACCGATCATTGCTTTGCATGAATCTTCATCAAGCGTTGAAGCTTGGAATTCAGATACCCGGGTTGATCGAGTAGGAGATTTTGTTACGACGTGTTTGGCGGGGATGACCGTTACAATGGTCATTCCGTTTTAACTACAATAAATGAGATTTTTTGAGCAAGGTAATGATGGTTCGAGACCAAAATTTTGGCTTAGCGCAATATCCAGCTCTTCCGATAGAAAAAAGCCATTTATTTATATTTTCAGTACCTTTAAGTTTTGGGTAATATTTACGGCTACTTACTAATTTGCAAAAATACACAAATGACTGAGTGTCGTTTTCGAAAGCTTTATATCGCGATTTGATATTGTGTGTTTCACGTAAATTGTTTTTACCAACGATTCCAAAATGGTTGTGTAATAATCTGCAGACTTTACTATTTCCATTTGCAGATTCAAGCATTGCAACGCCAATGATAACATTGCTTGGGATACCATATTCAGCACTTAAACTATCGCAAAGTGGTTTGTATTTTTCAACATAAGCTTTATTTTGAGCTTGCGCATTAAAAACAGAAATCAAGCATAAAGCACCTGCAATAATAAGCTTTCTATATTGATTCAATACAAACATGGAAATGCAAAGATAAAGATAATCAATTAATTAATCAAATTCAGTGCTATTTACAAGTCACATTTTATGATCAATTGTTGCTTTCGATTGGGTTTAAATTGAAACTTACTATATTTGTAAGAATGAAGTATTTAGCAAAAATATTTTTAACACTTTTGATTTTCAATTCACTCCAAGTATTTGAATTGAAAGGGCAAAAAATTGTCCCTCATAATTCTTTAAAAACGCCAACATTTATTGAATATTTTCAACCAATGCCTAGTGCAGAATCTTGGAAGCAATCAATTACTCAAATTGGAAAATACGGAAATGAAATTAATTGGAAAATATACAATGTTTTAAAAGACGAGCTGAATCAAACGCATTCTAGAATTCAAATGTATAAAGACGGTATACCTGTAGAATTAGGGACAGCCATTTTGCATACACAGCTGAACTTTTTATTTAGGGTGAATGGTAATTTTATTTTATCGAAGGATATTGTAGGCAAGGCAAAGTTAACAGCAGATGAAGCACGTGAATTAGCCTTGAAGTTTTTACCTTCAGAAAAATATTATTGGCAAGATTTAGGCATGAATCAAGTTTTACAGCATGCCACAAATAACAGAGATACCACTTATTTTCCGAAAGGGAAATTGGTTTATGTTGGACGGAATTTCAAGTTAGACACTTTACAGCAATTGTGTTATGCATTCAATGTTTTGTCGATGCAGCCACTTGCCGGCAAAACGGTTTATGTAAATGCTGAGACTGGTCAAATCTGGGCAACAAATGAGCTGATTCTTCATGCTGAAAGCAATGGTACAGCAGTTACAAGATATAGCGGTACAAGAGCCATTAAAACCGATAGCCTTTCTCCAACTTCATTTAGATTGAGGGAAACCGGGCGCGGAAATGGTATTGAAACGTATAATGCCAACAGAACAAATACCTATGTGGGCGCAACCGATTTTACAGATAACGACAATAATTGGAACAATGTAAATGCCAACAAAGACGAGGTTGCCACTGATGCACATTGGGGTGCTGAAATGACATACGATTATTTTAAAAATGAGCATGGTCGAAATAGCTTCGACAATGCAGGTGCCAAAATTGTAAGTTATATACATTTTTGCCAAACTCCGGGCGTTGGATACGACAATGCCTTTTGGAACGGTTCGGTGATGACATACGGCGATGGTTCTTCGTTTCTGCCGCTCACGGCATTGGATGTTTGCGGTCATGAAATTGCTCACGCAGTAACCACAAATACGGCCAACTTAACTTATTCAAATGAAAGTGGAGCTTTAAATGAGAGCTTTAGTGATATTTTTGGACAAACCATAGAAGCCTGGGCGCGACCAACACAATGGAATTGGAAAATAGGTGAAGACATCACTGTTTCAGGTGCTGGAATTAGAAATATGGCCAACCCAAGTGCAACTGGTTACAATCAACCAAAATATTATAAGGGTTTCAAATGGTATTTTGGTACTGGAGATAATGGTGGTGTGCACTACAATAGCGGGGTTCAAAATTATTGGTATTATTTGATTGCAAATGGAGCTTCTGGTACAAATGAAGTTTCTAATGTATTTACAATTACATCAATAGGATTCACAAAAGCGGCAAATATTGCATACAGAACTTTGTCGGCATATTTAGTGAATAGTTCAAACTATGCAGATGCAAGAACCTATAGCATTTTGAGTGCTATGGATTTGTACGGCCAATGCTCAAACGAAGTTGTTCAAGTTACAAATGCTTGGTGGGTTTGTGGCGTGGGTGCTAAATACGATTCTGGTTATGTGAAAGCAAATTTTACAGGCGATACACTTGCTTGTAAAACTTCTAAATTGGTGAACTTCCTTAACTTATCTGATAATTATTCAAGTAGTCAGTGGTATTTTGGCGATGGTGGAACTTCAATTTTGACCAATCCAACTTATAATTATACAGCTTATGGAAAATTCAATGTTAAATTGGTTGTGACCTCTTGCTTTAAAAATAAAAAGGATAGCATCACGTTCGTAAAATTTGTTTCAGTTGATAGTACCCGCGATATCTGCAATGCCATTATTTTGCCTAGCTCAGGAACTTCAAATGAGTCGAGATGTTGGGGTTTTGTTTATGATAACGGCGGTGAATCGAATTATATTCTCAATAAAAATGTTTCAACAACCTTAACCGTAGCGAATGCAGATTCAATTCGTTACAGGTTTATTCTGTTCGACATGGAAAATGGGTACGATTCTTTGTATTTGTATGATATGAGTACAACTCCAAAAACTGAGTTGGGTGCATTTACAGGAAGCAGTTTGCCTTATTCGGGTGCTTGGAAAACAGTTTTCTCAAATTCAATTCAATTTAAACAACAAAGTGATCCGTATGTTACAGGAAAAGGATTTAAAATTCAGTATATTGGATATCGACCTAAATTAAAAATTGATTTAGGCAACGATACCTTTATATGCCAGGGCGATTCAGTGAATATCATGCCTAAATTATCGGGTGGTAACTCAAGTGATTTATTTATCACACCGCCAATTACAGCTAAAACTTTGATCAATAAATCACATTATAAAGTGGGACCAACATCTACCACTAAGTATTATTTTAAAGTAACTGATGCATGTACAGGCCTTAGCGCAATTGACTCTATCACGGTGGGAGTATATGATCCCATTTCGGTGCAATTGCTACCTAAAGACACAACTGTTTGCTATGGGAGAAATGTAATCCTAAAGGCTTATGCATTAGGGGGTAGGTCTACTTCATATACCTATTATTGGTCTCAAGTTACTGGTGGGATAGGTCCCTCATCTGAAATGGTATTGCCTCATGATACAACTGATTATTTCATTGTTGTTGATGATGGATGTTCCGATAAAACGGATACAGCATTTGCGAGGGTGAATATGCGAAGTCAACTGCAAGTTGTGCCTGTAAGATTAAGCGCTGATGTTTGTCCTGGAACCAATGTGAATTTGACGGTTTCTGGCATTGGTGGAGATCCTGCGAATTATCTGTTTACTTGGGATCATGGATTGGGTACCGGCAACACTAAAACGGTTTCTGTAACCGATACTTCGGTTTATTATGTGGTGCTCACAGATGGCTGTACGGTGGTGCCCGATGACGATAGCATTCAAGTCAATATTCCAGCCCCACTAACTTTATCTAATGTGAATGATACAATGCTCTGTTCTGGTCAAAATTTACCATTAAACCTTGTCAGCGCTGGTGGGAGAGTTTCAACCCACTATGTGTCTTGGACCGATCCAGCAGTTGTGGGTTATACGCCAACTTTGAATCCGTTAGAGGGATTAACAAATTATCAGGCAGTGCTTTCTGATGGTTGTATGTTGGAAAATGATACGGTGAATTTTTCAATTCAAAAACTCCCACCTATTGTTGCTACGTGGTCAATTTCAGACAAGAAAATGTGTTCTGGTGATAGCTTTGATGTGAGTTTTACTGTCAAAGGTGGCGATAGCACAAAATATAATTGGCTTTTAAATGGAGGGACAATTACGACTAAGAATCATAGAATGAGTTTTCTAAATAGCAATAATGTTCAATTAAATATATCGGATGGTTGTTCGCCGTCGGTAAATTTAAGTGATTACGTTGTGGTAAGTCCCTCAAAATTAAATTTGGCTTTATTGATATTCGATACGACCAACTGTTTTGGAAAAGCTGATGCATATTTGGAAGTTACATCTTCGGTATTGAACAGTCCAGTTTCATACTTGTGGAATGACCCATTAAATCAAACAACGGCAAAAATAGTGGGATTAAATTCAGGAGTTTATCAGGTGGTGGCAAAAGATACTTTTGGCTGCGAAGATTCGTTGAAATGGAATGTGATCACATTTAATAAAATCTATGATGCATTGGTAGATACCATGATTTACAGGGGTACAGCCATTCAATTAAGATTGAAAAATGCCTTGGCCTCTAAGTGGGTAGGACCTTCAATTTTAGGCAAAGATTCGGCTTTGAATATTTTAATTAGACCGCTAAAGGATACAATTTATACGGTTTCTGGTTTTGATATCAACGGTTGTTTTGGACGCGATACTGTAAGAATCATTGTTGAAGATCCTTTGACCCTGAGAATTCCAAATATCATCACACCCAATGGAGATCGAAAGAATGAAGTTTGGGATTTGATAGAGCTTGGAGATTTGGGAATGTATGATTTAACGATTTCAGACCGTTATGGCAAGCGCGTTTATTCCACTGATAATTATCAAAATGATTGGAAT
>CAIRMY010000007.1 GCA_903879775.1 uncultured Bacteroidota bacterium | reverse complement strand
TTGGAAGCCATAAGAAGTTGGCAGATTCAATCGAAGAACTCTACTTGAACCTACCACAAAACTGCCAAAAGATGCACTGAACCCGTAATTTTTGGGTAAGCGCTATCGCATGTGCCTTTCTTCTTTCAATTGTCACCTTAAAAGTGCAATTTTCCCTTTAACACTTTTGGTCGATTGTAACGGAAATTTATAAATGATGAAATAAACGTAAACACCGGCGGAACAGTCTGATCCTTTATTTTTTCCATCCCATTGGTCTGTTTGGTTTGATGTTTGGAAAATAAGTTCACCCCACCGATTGAAAATTAAGAATTCATATTGCTGAAATGTGCAACTCGTTACTGGATAAAACTTGTCATTTATCCCATCACTATTAGGAGTGAATGCGTTTGGAACAAAAAACTTGCATTCTTTTGCAATACTGTCGCAGTTTGTTATTGTTAGGGTTTTAAACAATGTATCAGTACCACAGGAAAAATTTACGATTGAACTTATTTTGTAAGTGCCTGTTGCAGAAAATGTATGCGAAGGTGTTAAAGAAGTTGAGGTGTTGTTTGCCCCGCTTGCAGGGTCACCAAAGTTCCAGCTAATGCTTAAAATACCTGATGTGTTTGGAATTGAAAACTGAGATGCATATCCTAAACAAGAATCGGAACAAGCAATACCATTTAAGTTTGCGGCAGGTATATCATTGGCATAGTAAACCCATTTAGGCAAACCCACACCAGTACCCCCTGTTTGATTGGCTATTACATTGGTTTGATAGCCGCAGGCAATGCCCAAATTATTGGGAAAATTTATAGCATTCAAATTTCCGTAATAGGATTTGACATATATTTTTTCATCAACTCCTAATTGTAAACAGCCGTTATCATCTATGTTAGCACCGGTTGCAACCAAGTACAAGGAATTTTGGATAGCCAATGGGGTTGTTTGTGTCAGATCATATTGAAGAATTGCCAGAAGATCGCAGATATACAACAACTTACCATCAGGAGAAAATTCTATGCCATAAATGAAGCCGCCTGCTGATACATTAAAATTCCAGGCTATTGGATTAGACACAATACCTGTTGCATTGTCAAAATCAAATACCACTATTTGGCCATTAGCCCCACTAGCAATTTTATTGAACTGTCTGTTAATTTTCATATGCCCGGAAGGAGAAAGAGAATTTTGAAACACTGCACTTATTACGGGGGTAGCCTGAATGCCAGCATGATCAATTTTAAAAGAAACAAATTCGTTTTTGCTACTGATTGCCAAGAGCCAAAAACTTAGTCCGTCGGATGCCGGAACCACTTCAAGTTTTTCCTTACTCGTTGAGTATAAAAAAATATTTTTCTCACCAGCAACAATATCGCCTAATCCGCCATTCAGCGTCATATCTACAACACTATACCTCACTCCATTATTCGAGCCAATTTCGTCTACGGTTACGATGTAATAAAGATTGCAGCTTCCGGGTTTTGGCACAATAACAGCGGCAGTTGTAGATGATAATAATGCCGTCCCACCTAACAAACCTGTTCCATTAGGCATTACCTGATTATTAGCATTCCAAACCGTAACTCCGTTTGTATAAAACAATAGTGTTCCTGTTTTCCTATCAGCAACAGATGCACTTCCTTCGATGGTTGAAATAGGGCAACCTGCAACAAAACTTGGCGGCAAGGTATTAAAATCAATTGCTCCAGCATTTCCAAACCGCCACTGGTTGTTTTGCTTTTGGGCAAAAGAATGGTTACAAACTATTAAGATGCTAAGGAATATCAGGCGTCTCAGAATTATGCTCATTAATTTCAATTGATATTAAATCCTTCTTATTTTTTTAAAACAACCACGCATTAGGTCTTGTTTAAAATGGCATATAACGGTTTGGAAGCTAACCGAGGTTGGCAGATTCAATCGAAGCACTAAATTTTGATTAACCACCTCACTATCATTCGAAGCACTGAACC
>CAIRMY010000006.1 GCA_903879775.1 uncultured Bacteroidota bacterium | reverse complement strand
TTTACAAGCCACAGACACCGGAATTGATGCATTTTTTAGTTTGAGAAAATTAAAACTTAGCGACAGAATCATTGAAAATAGCATTACACTTGGTCAAATTAATCCTTTATTCAAGGTGTTAAATGGTCAACAAGCCGATATTCCTGCTCAAGAACAGTCGAATTTAACACCCACTGACATTGATGCATCTGCTTTCTTTGAAACAGCAACTTTAGATACTGGTTATTTAGATATCTCTATTGAAAATAATTTACCAGTAAACATTAGTTTAATTGTCTTTGAACTAACAAATGCCACAGACAATACTGTTGTTGCCTCAGACTCATTTTTGAATATTCCCAAAGATGGGGGTTTGGCGAAAAAAACAATTGATTTAAGGGGTAAAACTGTAACAAAAACACTTAAAGGTACAATTAAAAAGCTCATCACTCAGTCCAGCAATGGTTTGGTTTTGATTGACGCTTCAAAAGGCATTACGGTGCGCTTGGGAGTGAGGAATTTAAGACCAAGTACTGCAATAGCTGCTTTCCCATCACAGAATGTAATTGATCAAGATGAAGGATTAACTTTATACATGGGGGGTGCTGAAGTAAAGTGGTTTAAAGTGGCAAAAGGACAACTCAGAATTAAAGTTGAAAGTACAATTGAAGAGAATATGTCGATGGTGCTTTCCTTGCCAGGTGCAATTAAAAATGGGCAACCTTTTTATCAAGAATTATCAATGCCCGGTTCTGCTGGTAATGGCGTTTCCACTACGGAACAAATTTATGATATGACAGGCTTTTTGCTCGATTTTAGAGGGAAAAATGGACCGGTTAAAGATACAGTGAATACATTTCACCAAATACTTAAAGTTACCCTTGATAGCAGTGGTCGGAAACTTGCTGTGAGTTTGAAAGATAGTATAAAACTGACCTATAGAATTGAAGGTTTGAAGCCTGAATATGCCATTGGATATTTGGGAAATACATTGACAAGAACAGGCAATAAGACCACCGATTTTGGATTGTTTAAAGGTATCGACGGGAATGTTGGAGTGAAGGATTTAAATGTTTCTTTCATCTTGAAAAACAGCATTGGCACTGATGGCCGTTTTAAATTACATAAACTTGATGGTTATAATGTGTTTTCTAAAAATACTCTGGGTTTAAGTGCGAATCCTCTAATGACCGATTTGTTTGTAACCTCTCCAATGTTTATTAGAGGAAATTATACGGAAACAAAAGTTGATTTAAACTCAAACAATTCCAATATCAAGGCATTTTTAGAAAATATGCCTCAAAAATTGAATTATGATTTAGAAACAGAGATTTCTCCCAATGGAAATGTAAACAACTATCAAGATTTTGTTTTCGATGACTCAAAACTTGATGTGATCATGAGGGTTGATGCGCCTGCAACTTTTTCAATTGGCGGTTTGGTTTTGAGGGATACCCAAGGGTTGAACTTGTCGGATTTAGGTTCTAGCGATAGAATTAAAAGTGCCACTCTATTTCTTGAAGTGGAAAATTCTTTTCCTGTTGATTTTGGCTTAGATGTTGAATTGCTTGATAAACAGTATTATAAATTAGGGAATTTAGACATTTCACCGCAAGATGGAATTTCTTCTGGAGTTGTTGATGATAATGGTTATCCTTTGCAAGCCACAAAATCATTGCTTGTGATAAAACTGACGCGAGATAAAGCAGAACTGCTTAAAAAATCAGGTTACGTTGCCATTGGAATGAAAATAAAGGGAAATGGTAAAATGCAACGTCTCTTCAATGCGAGTAAAGTGAATGTGAAATCTAGAATCCAATTTGAGTATGAAGTTAGGAATTAAAATTTTATCATTTGGTTGCTTTGTATTGACTTCAGAATTGTTTGGATTTGGAAGTGCCAATAATTTAAATCATGATTCAGTAACCCAGAATACGAATGTAATTGTAAATAAAAAATCAATTTTACAGCCAGTTCCATCTAAAAGTACCAGTGTTTATATGCCTGTGGCTTGGTTGAATATTGAAAGTGGATCAAACGGAGTTCCATTATCAATGATAAATCGTTTTGCTTTTGGGGGATATGTATCCCCTTCTGAAATGAATGATTACCAGCAATTGCTATCTGTTTCGGGAAATAGAATGGGCGCGATTCAGAATTATGGGATTAACATTTATCCTATTATTGGGATTCCTGTGGCTAAAAAACTGGCTTTGGAAAATATCACCCTTGAAATAGATGATATCACAGGTGCAAACTTTAATCAAGATGCATTCCGATTGATTTTTCAGGGCAATACAAATTATTTAGGACAAACTTTGAATGTTGGAAACAATGTGGTTGAGTCTTGGAGAACAAGAACTTTGAAATTTCATTTTAGAAAAACATTTCCCAAGTGGGAAATTATACCAACCATTCAATTTGGTCAATGTTTGAATTATACCCGAATTGAAACGCAAGATATTCAATTGAAATCAGATGCTCTTGGTGATGAAATTACGTTTAAAGGAAATGCTTATTCAGCAAATTCAGGATATTCTTTTTTGGGAAATGGCGTGGGAATGCAAGCTGACTTAGTTTTTTCAATTAAAAATATTTATCAGAATCAAAAGAATGCTTTTGGTTTATCTTTTGGAATCAAGAATTTTGGTTTTTATAATATTTCAGATGTAAATGTAATGAGTAGAAATGCAGTTTGGAATGCAGATCAATCCAATATTCATCCTGAAGGTTGGAACCAAACAGATCCATTTAAACTTCAAGCCGTTCAAATCAGTAGTTCCGATTTGCAATTTGGAACTTGGTTCAACCGACAAGGTGACAGTATTAAAAGTAAACTGAATTTTGTAGAATCCAAGCGTAGAGGAAACGTGTTGGCGCCATTTACATTGTTTGCTAAATTAAACATCACAAATCACACCTATGTTTCGTCTATCAAAAGACAGGAAATTTTACTCAAGTATGTCAATGTAATTGGTTACTTACCGCAGTTGAGCTATTGGGCCTATTTAAAGCAAGATTTCAGAACGATTAAAGGCAATACAAAGTTTGTTTTGAACTACATGTTAGGCTTAAGTGTTGGAGGATTCGATGATGTTAACTTCAATGTTGGTTTCAGTTCAAGTCGTTTGAAATTGAAAAATCAATCTTTACTTGTGTCCGCAAAATTTACTGGAATTGAAGCGTATTTTAATCCTTCTAATTGGCATGGTGCCGGAATTCAATTGGAAGTGTTTTATCCTTTGTATCAAGGAATGTAATTCATTTTGTAAACTCCAAGGCTTCCGTGATTGAAAAGTGGCTTAGGATCGATTTTTACATGCTTTAATGCCATTTGATTCCAATGCTGTGAATTGTTTAAAACAATGAGAGGCTGAATTTCTTTAGAATCGTTATTTTTTCTTTCCCAGATGCCATCAATTAAGTTTGGTGTGAAATCATCGGCAATTCGAATTCCTTGGCGTTTTAACAAGTATAAACTAACATTGGGGCTGTTGTCGAAAGCTGACC
>CAIRMY010000005.1 GCA_903879775.1 uncultured Bacteroidota bacterium | reverse complement strand
GACCATGACGTTTTTTATAGATCATTGCACAGATTGTAGGCATTTTAGCAAGCAAACGGATGACAGTACGGTTGATTGCATCCTCATCTCTGTGCGGATTTAAACTTTTTGGGTAGAACAAACTCAGTGCAGAAATCATGCTGCTCAATTGTCCCATCGGATGAGATCCTGTTGGGAAAGCTTTGAACATGGCTTCTAAACCTTCGTTCACTAATGTGTGCTCAGAAATTTTAGCTTCGAAATCTTTAAGTTGCGCTTCTGTTGGAAGTTCACCATGAAGTAGAAGGTAGGAAACTTCTAAAAAGGAACATTTATCAGCTAAATCTTCTATGCTATAACCGCGGTGGCGCAGAATGCCCTCTTCACCGTCAAGGAATGTAATTTTACTGGTGGTTGCACCTGTATTTTTATATCCAATGTCAATGGTGATATAACCTGTAAGATCTCTTAATTTGTTGATATCAATGGCTTTTTCGCCCTCTGATCCATGAATAACGGGTAATTCAATTTCTTTCCCCTCTAGAATAATTTTAGCTGTTTCAGGCATAGTGTTGTTGGTATTATCCAATATCTTTCAAGTATTGCAAATATAGATTAAACTAATCTTGTCACAAAAAGTTTGATCGAACAATTGAATTGTTTTAAAGGGAAGTTTATCACAAAATAGCCCAAAAATGTTGAAAACCCCAAAAGGATTTCATGATCCTTTGAAATTTAGGTTATTTTAGAGCGTTAATTTCGTCGATTCCTTTAGCTGTGAGTTGGAATCTGGTTTTCTTTATTCCGTCTATATCAAAGCTGTTTTGGCGTTGATTTGAGGAATTGAGAGATTGGATATACCCATAATGAAACAACTGACGAATGATATCAATTCCAACTTTTTGGGGTAGCCCCGATTCTTGAATAATATTTTCGGCGTTTTCTGCGTGAATTAAAAGATTGAGAATCATTAATTCATCAGCCCCAATTTCAAACATAAATTAATCGAATTTTTCTTGTCGCATTTGAGGAAAAAACAACACCTCTTGAATAGAAGATTGATTGGTAAGCATCATGGTTAAACGATCTATACCAACGCCCAATCCACTTGTAGGTGGCATACCATATTCTAGAGCACGAATAAAGTCAAGGTCCATTGCCATTGCTTCTTCGTCGCCACGAGCAGCCAACACCAATTGTTCCTCAAAGCGGGCTTTTTGTTCAATTGGGTCATTCAACTCACTATAGGCATTTGCAATTTCTTTTCCATTGACAAAAAGCTCAAAACGTTCTACCAAACCTTCTTTGCTGCGGTGTTTTTTTGTAAGCGGACTCATTTCAATTGGGTAATCGGTGATGAAAGTAGGTTGTATCAAATGTTTCTCGGCAGAAGCACCAAAGATTTCATCGACCAATTTACCATATCCCATTTGTGAGGTCACTTCACAACCAATAGACTTCGCAAATTCTCCCATTTCGGCTTCAGATTTGCCTTCAATGTTAAAGTTTGCGTATTTCATGATGGCTTCAGCCATGGTTAAACGTTGGTAAGGACGAGCAAATGAAATTTCGTTTTCACCCACAATGGCTGTGGTTGTTCCATTCACATCCATGGCACACTTTTCAATCATTTCTTCCACGAAATCCATCATCCAGAAATAATCTTTATAAGCAACATAGATTTCTAAACCAGTAAATTCTGGATTGTGGGTTCTATCAATGCCTTCATTTCTGAAGTTTTTAGCAAATTCATAAACACCATCGAATCCACCAACAATGAGTCGTTTTAAATACAATTCATTTGCAATGCGCAAATACAATTTCATGTCTAACGCGTTGTGATGTGTTTCGAAAGGACGAGCAGCTGCACCACCGTGAATGCTTTGCAAAATAGGGGTTTCAACTTCCAAGTAGCCTCGATCGTTGAAGGTATTTCTCAAGCTTTGAACAATTTTACTTCTTTTGATGAAGGTTTCTTTATTTTGTGAATTCACCACTAAATCTACGTAGCGCATTCTATAGCGAGATTCAGGATCGGTAAATGCATCGAAAATCACACCATCTTTTTCTTTAGGAAGTGGAAGTGGATTTAAGCATTTTGAAAGGAGGGTAATTTTAGAGGCGTGAATAGAGGTTTCACCGGTTTGTGTGGTGAAAACATATCCCTCAACACCAATAAAATCGCCAATATCAAGCAATTTCTTGAATACAGTATTGTAAAGCTCTTTGTCTTCTGAGGGACAAACTTCGTCGCGGTTTACATACACTTGAATTTTAGATGTACTATCTTGAAGCACAGCAAAAGCGGCTTTTCCCATGATTCTTCTTGCCATCATACGACCTGCAACAACAACTTGTTTAAACTTATCTGGATTTTCAGGGAATTCAGATTTAATTTCTTCGGCAGTTGTGTTTACTGGGAAGAGTGCTGCTGGATAAGGATCAATGCCCATTGCTCTCAATTGCTCAAGAGATTG
The DNA here is from genome assembly GCA_903879775.1 of uncultured Bacteroidota bacterium. Taxonomy (GTDB): domain Bacteria; phylum Bacteroidota; class Bacteroidia; order NS11-12g; family UBA955; genus VMCP01. The sequence continues at coordinate 6,564 of CAIRMY010000005.1, read as the reverse complement.
ACGGCGTAATAACTGTTGTTCGTTTAATGAAAGTTCCATGGAAATGTTTGCAAAATTAACTTTTGTATGCTGAATGGACTAATTTTCGGATTGATTTATTTCTGATTCTGAGCTGTTTGATTCTGCGGGTTCAGAAATGGGTTCAGAATGTTGATTGACGTGGTTTGAATTTGGTTTTTCAAAAAGAATGCTCGGAGAGGGCAATGAAAATTGTTTTTGACCAACAATCATAATGGCAACGCCAACTGTGATGCAAGCATCGGCAAAGTTCCAAATTGGGGCAAAGAAGGTGAAGAATTCACCTCCCCATAGAGGAATCCAATTGGGAAGTACTCCCTCCCACATGGGTGCATAAAACATGTCGACCACATGTCCCTCAAACCATTTTCCGCCATAGGTATTGATGTAGTGACTTGTGCTTTCCCAAGGAAGTAAATTTCGATCGCCAAAATAATAGCCATAGAAAACAGAATCGATGATATTGCCAATGGCACCTGCTAAAACAAGTGAAACTGCGATGAGGAGTCCTGTATGTTCTTTTTTACGAATGATGGCAATGAGGTAATACACACCAAAAATCGACACAATGATTCTAAAAAATGTGAGAACAAGCTTACCAATTGTTCCACCACCGAATAGTTTCATACCGAAGGCCATGCCTTCATTTTCAATAAAATAGAGTTTAAACCAATTGCCAAAAATGGGGTAAGATTCGCCATAGATGAAATTGGTTTTGATATAAATTTTAATGAATTGATCGATGATGATGGCGGCAAAGAGCACACCAAAAGCCCACCAAAATTTTGGTGACTGATACCATTTTGAATTGCTAGGGTTCAAAAGTTTATTTTTTTAATTTAGCTTCGATGGTTTGGGTGGTATGAGGCACAGCGCGTAAACGTTCTTTTGGAATGAGTTTACCACTGGTTTTGCAAATACCGTATGTTTTGTTTTGAATGCGAACCATTGCCGCTTCTAAGTTTTTAATGAACTTTAGCTGATGTGCAGCAAGTTGATTCAAATTTTCTTTTTCAGCGGTATCGGCACCATCATCTAAAGTTAAATAATTATTGTTGGTGCTGTCAGCTCCATTTTCATTACCATCTTTTAAATTGCCTTGTAAGGTGCGAAATTCAGCTTTTGCAATTTCTAATTTTTGCAAAATGATTTGTCTGAATTCTTCCAATTCTTCGTCGGTGTAACGTGTTTTTTCCATTTTATTGATTGGATTGTAATTGGTTATTTCTTTAAATTTAAGTACACGGCTTCTTCGTTTACATCGGTTTCATGCGTGTCACACGCACTTACAAATGTAATTTCGGTTGCCAAAACTTCACTGCAAATATAAGCGATAAATTGATTTACGCTCTTTGTAAGTTGTTCTGAGCCAGAATATTCAACTTTGATTTTATCGGTCACTTCAAATCCCAATTCTTTCCTAAGGTTCTGAATTCTATTCACCAACTCTCTGGCCATCCCTTCTTGCATTAAACCTTCTGAAATGGTGATATCCAGGGCCACAGTGGTGTCGCCTTCCGATGTAACCAACCAGCCTGGCATGTCTTGCGTCACGATTTCAACGTCGGTTAAATTCAAAGTGAAGGTTTCATTATTCAACATCACATCAATTTTTTCGGAGGTTTCAATTTCCCGAATTTGATCTTGAGTGAAGGCATCAACAATTGCCGACATTGCTTTCATGTGGGGACCTAAAACCTTACCCAAAGTTTTGAAGTTTGGTTTTATTTTCTTCACCAACAATGCGTTATCGGCTTCTAAGTATTCAATTTCTTTAACGTTTACCTCGCTTTGAATGAGCGCCGCAACATGTTCAATTTGCGATTTCATTTGCGATGTTAACGCCGGAATCAGCATTTTTTGTAATGGTTGACGAACCTTGATTTTTTCCTTTTTTCGGAGGGACAAAACCAAGCTACAAATGGTTTGAGCGCGCTGCATTTGCATTTCCAATTCAACTTGGATGGACGCCTGATTCACAACTGGCCAATTGGTTAAATGAACAGATTTTGGAGCTTCATTGTTGGCAATGATAGGCGCATTCAGGTTGCGGTATAACCAATCTGAGAAGAATGGGCTAATTGGCGACATCATTCGACTGATGGCGTCTAGGCAAGTGTAAAGTGTTTCGTAGGCTGCTTGCTTATCGGCATTCATTTCACCTTTCCAGAATACTCGTCTCGATAAACGGACATACCAATTGCTTAGTTGTTCGCTCACAAATTCTTCAATGGCACGGGCCGCTTTTGTTGGATCGTAATCGTCTAAAGCCTCAGTCACTTCCAAGATGAGGGAGTTTAATTTGCTCAAGATCCAACGATCTAACTCTGAACGAGATGCAACTGGTGTTTGTTGATTTACACGAAAAACAAACTGGTCAATATTTGCATAAATTGCAAAAAAGCTATAAGTATTGTAAAGTGTTCCTAAGAATTTACGTTGCGATTCAACAACCCCATCGGTATCGAATTTGAGGTTATCCCAAGGTTGAGAATTGGTTGACATGTACCAACGCAATGCATCGGCGCCATAATTCTCTACGGTGGTAAACGGATCAACGGCGTTGCCCAGGCGTTTGCTCATTTTGTTGCCATTTTTATCGAGCACCAAACCATTGGCAATCACGTTTTTAAAGGCAACGTTATCAAACAGCATCACCCCAATTGCATGAAGGGTGAAGAACCAACCACGGGTTTGGTCAACACCTTCAGCAATAAAGTCTGCTGGAAAATTCTTTTCAAAAATTTCTTTGTTTTCAAATGGCCAATGCCATTGTGCATAAGGCATTGCGCCGCTATCGAACCATACGTCAATTAAGTCGGTTTCTCTGGTCATTGGTTTTCCAGATTCACTCACCAATGTAATTCTGTCGACATACGGTCTATGAAGATCTAACGTAGCTTCTTCAGGATTTTGATTGAGGTTTAAAGCTGAATTGGCTTTCAGGATTTCCGATTTTAGCTCATCGATACTTCCAATGCACTTTTCTTCTGTACCATCTTCAGTTCTCCAAATTGGCAAAGGTGTTCCCCAGAATCTAGAGCGACTTAAATTCCAATCTACAAGATTTTCCAACCAATTGCCAAATCTACCTTCACCGGTACTTTTTGGTTTCCAGTTGATTGTTTTATTCAATTCAACCAAACGGTCTTTAACCGCGGTAGTTTTAATAAACCAACTTTCTAGAGGGTAATATAAAATTGGTTTATCGGTTCTCCAGCAATGCGGATAGGTATGTTCGTATTTTTCAACCTTAAACGCTTTGTTTTCGGTTTTTAATTTGATGGCAATGCGCTCATCAACGCCTAAGTATTTATCGCGACCTTGTTTTTGGGTTTCTTCCGCTTTTTCTTCGTCGGTGAGATAAGCTTCTTTTACAAATTCATTGGCAAAATCAGTGACCGCTTCTACGAAGCGACCTTTTTTATCAACAAGTGTTAAAGCACCAATGCCATTTTCTTTAGCCGTTCTAAAGTCATCGGCACCAAAACTTGGAGCAATATGAACAATACCGGTACCGTCTTCGGTGCTCACAAAATCGCCAATGACAACTATAAATGCTTCGCCAGATTCTGGCTGTGCGTATGGAAGTAACTGTTCGTAACGGGTTCCGGCTAAATCTTTTCCGATGGAAGTTTTTAAAGATTTCCAAGGGATGTTTTTTTGACCGAGGGTATATCCCTCAAAATCACCATTTTCATTTTCAGCAGGGAAATATTTTCCCTTCAAAGCCGAAGCTAGGGTCACAATGATGGGTTCACCAGTATATTGGTTAAATGTTTGAATGTCTTCGTATTGAATATTTTCACCAACAGCCAAAGCGGTGTTGCTCGGCAATGTCCATGGCGTAGTTGTCCAAGCTAAAAAGTATTCATTTTGGGTATTTGCCTTTTTAAATTGCGCAACAATGGTGGTGTCTTTAACGTTCTGATAAGTACCAGGTTGGTTTAATTCATGAGAGCTTAAACCTGTACCTGCAGCAGGTGAAAACGGTTGAATGGTATAACCTTTATACAGAAAACCTTTTTCATGGAGTAACTTAAGGAGATACCAAAGTGTTTCGATATAATTATTTTCGTAGGTAATATAAGGATCGTTAAGATCAACCCAAAAACCGATTCTGTGGGTGAGTTCATCCCATTTATCTTTGAACATAAGCACATCGGTTCTACATTCTTTGTTGTAGTCTTCGAGGGAAATCTTCGTTCCGATATCTTCTTTACGAATTCCAAGTCGTTTTTCAACTTGAAGTTCAATTGGAAGTCCATGAGTATCCCACCCAGCTTTTCTGGCCACCCTAAAACCTTGTAAGGTTTTGTAGCGGCAGAAGATGTCTTTCATAGCCCTAGCCATAACATGGTGAATACCAGGCATACCGTTTGCAGATGGCGGACCTTCAAAGAAGGTGAAGGTATTATTTTCTGGGCGCTGGTTCACGCTTAATTGAAAGATATTTTCGGAGTCCCAGAATTCTAGGATTTCTTTTTCAATCTCTGGCCAATTAAGGTTTTTAAGGGTTGAATACATGGATAAACTGGGTTAAAATCAATAAAGGTGCAAAAATACGCGATTTTTATGGCAAGTACAAAAGAAAAGGGGTGCATTGTGTGCACCCCTTTAAATTCAGTATATTAAAAAGTTAGGATTATTCAATCACTAACTTTTTGGTGCCAGTTCCATTGTCAAATTGCATTTGAACAACATATAGACCAGCAGGAAGGTTTAAGTTATAAACGTTATGGTTACCAGTAACCACTAACTTTTGAACCATTCTACCGTTCATATCGTAGATAGAAGCGGTATTTAATTGGTTGTTATCCCAGTTGTTATGAATGATTAAATGGTTTTTAGCAGGGTTAGGAGCAATGGTTACATTAGAACCTAAGTTGGTATTTTCAACACCTACTGAAGCAACCAAACCTAAAGAAACAGCGATACGTGGAGCAAAATAGTGCTGTAAAGTATCGATGTGAGTTAAAGCGCGAGCTTTGCTCATGTATGGGTTAGAAGCTTTCGCTCCGCCTAAGATAGCTTTAACATCATAGAATTGAGCAGGTAACATTTTGATCTTGTTAGTATCCCACCATTCGTAAGGACCAGAAGCGTTTAACATACCAACAACAGGGTAAAGACCATCGATACCTTGGTTGAATACGTTAGCAGCGCGGGTGTAATCGTCCATTACTTTACCTTTATAAGGAGCGGTGTTACCAAGGCGTTGGCAACGAGCCATAACATCGCGGCCACCAGAAACCTCAACAACTTGTAAAGTAGTGCCTGGTACGTTTACCATGCCAGTTGTGTAAGGAGCAAATGGATCGTATACAGAATGAGACCAGATCAATGGAATCTCACCAGCATTCATCCAAGTGCTATCACCCAATGCGCCACCAATTGCAAAAGCAACTTGTGCGGTTGAAGTGTAACCAGGAGTATTGGCTTTGTTGAAACCAGGGTATCCACCAAATCCGAAACGGTCACCCCACATGGTATCATTTACGAAAATTTTACCATTTGAAGGATCTCTGAATTTGGCAATTTTAATTTCGCTTTGCTTGTCAAGTGAAGCGTAAGCTGAAGTGATGTATGAACCAGTACCTTGACCACCAGTACAAATTTTTGTTGTATCAATGTTAAAAGTATTACCATAAATCGCAACATTTTCTTTGAAGTAACGAATACAAGCGTGTAAATCTTGAACACCTTTGTAAGCTGCATTGATAATTGTAGAACGACGAACAGTTTCATCTTGAGAAGTTGGGTTCCAACCTTGACGGTAAGAAATCGATGCAACAACATAACCTTTTCTCGCGAACTGACGACACATTTCAGCGGTTGCTGAGTCATCTCTTGCACCCGTTGGTGTTTTGTTGATGTAGCGAGGCAAGAAACTACCCGTGCCTAGGTAAATAATTAGTGGACGTTTCGTAGAACCATCTGCTGGTTCGTAAACATCCATTTTCAAAGACTCCAACATGAATTGTGGTCCAGGCTTAATTGTGTCCATGTCTCCATACAACACAGTGTAATTTTGAGCGTAAGTGACATTAGGGGTTACGCCAATTTGAGCAGGGCTCAAAACGTTGTCTAAAAATCGGGTTTGAGACCAAGCACAAACAGATGTAAAGGCAACTGCAAGTAAAAGTAAATGTTTTTTCATAGTTTAGTTATCGTAATTTATTTGTAACAAAAGTATTTAATATATTTTATTTTTTGAGGATTATTTTTTCATATCGGCATGAGAAATGTCAAATAACAAACTTATATACGCCATCCTACCAATTCTAGGTCCTCCATAAACTTGGAGTGCTAAATTGTTTGTTAGGTTAGAAGCGCCTAATTTTATTTGAGTATGATATTTAGGAATTTCTTTAGAAATCATTGCGTCTAACATCCAATATGTGGGTACATCGCCAGTGAATTGAGGTGATCCTTCATAAACAAATCCCTCAATCCATTTAAAGTTAACATTGAAAGATACATTTTTTATTTTTTTATATTCCAATTGCGAACCACCAATACTCAAGTTAAATTTATTTTTTGGCG
>CAIRMY010000004.1 GCA_903879775.1 uncultured Bacteroidota bacterium | reverse complement strand
GGGTAAATTAAAGGTTGCCGTATTGGATAAAGGAACTGCCTGGCTGGATACCGGAACCTTTGACTCGCTGAGTGATGCTTCCGAGTTTGTTCGGGTGATTGAAAAAAGACAAGGGACCAAAATTGGTTGCATTGAAGAGGTTGCATACCGAAATGGTTTTATTTCCCGAGAACAGCTGCTGGCTTTGGCTGAGCCTTTGAAGAAGAGTGGGTATGGCGCCTATATTATTGATCAAATCAAGAATGATTTTTAAATGTATTTGACCTCTTTTAAAGTTTGAGTTTTATGAAATTCTTTCATTATTTGTTGCCTAATAAAATTGCTTGTTCCATAATTAATCTATGAGGAATTCGGTTATATATTTCCCAGGATTAAATGGGTTAAGGGCAATATCTGCTTTGGCAGTTGTCGTGTCACATATCACATTGGCATTGGGTCAGTTTGGTCTTGATCCGTTTATTTTTGGTAGTCTAAATGATGGCACACCACGAGGAATTTCATTGGCGGGTTATGGCGTTACAATTTTCTTTGTATTAAGTGGATTTTTGATAACCTATCTACTTTTGATTGAGCATGAACGACTGGGTAGGATCAATGTTCGGAAATTTTATATAAGGCGAATTCTTCGAATTTGGCCATTATATTATTTGTTCTTACTGATCTCGCTTCTGACAGCATGGAGTTTGGGTTTGCATGTTGATACATCCTCAATCTTTTGGTATATTTTCTATGCGCCAAATATTCCTTTTGTAATTGGGGCAACGTTGCCATTCCTTGCTCATTATTGGTCGCTGGGTGTTGAAGAGCAGTTTTATTTATTCTGGCCTTGGGTAATAAAGAAGATTAAAACTCCACTGCCTTATATTCTAGGATTTGCATTTGTTCTCTTTTCTATTAAATCATATTTGCATTTTAAAGTGCCGAATTCTTTAGTAGAAAGTATAATCAATGTAACAAGGTTTCATGTGATGATGGTTGGGGCATTCGGAGCAATTTTATATAAAAACAACTCATCATTATTGATCAAAATTGCTAACCATCGTTTGATTCAGGCTGTTTCTTGGCTAGCGATACTGTTGACTATTTTAAATCGTTTCAATGTGCCGTCATTTGTTTCCAACGAAATTATAGCAGCAGTTGCACTTGTGTTAATAATTGGTCAGATCAATGAGACGAACCGCCTTATTAATTTAGAAACTAATTATTTTAATTATTTGGGTAAGATTTCTTACGGAATCTACGTTTTGCACCCAATCATTATTTTTGGGTTTTCGTATGTTGTCCGTTTTTTAGATATCGAGTCACCTTTAGCTAAATATCTTATCGTGTACACCTCTGTGCTTCTTTTAACTATCTTAGTAGCTCATTTGTCATATAGATATTTCGAACGATATTTTCTGAATTTGAAAGATGGTTTTGTTGTTGTAGAAAGCTCTAGGTCTGGATTTAGTCTGTCCAAATAAGTGTCAATTAGGCTTAAATAAGTTAAGAGCTGGTGATTTTATAAAATGAAATGTCTCTAAATTTTGCATTAGTTGGTTGCGGCCGCATCGGCCAGGTTCACGCTAGAGAGATACGTAGGGTGGGAAACTTGGCAGCTGTCTGTGATGTGGTTTCGGAAAAGATGGATATGGTTGTTGGCAACGATTCCATTCCTAAGTATCAATCCTTGACCGATTTGTTATTTGCTGAAAACGAAATTGATCTG
>CAIRMY010000003.1 GCA_903879775.1 uncultured Bacteroidota bacterium | reverse complement strand
TATTTTTTTCTTCTAAAGCAGGAATAGAATCATTGCTTATAAACAGATAAATGGAAGCCAAAATGAATAGAATTCCAGAAATGGCAAAATAAGGATAACCAACTTTCACGGTACAAAAATAAGCGAGGCCGATAAAATATCGGCCTCGCTTAAATAAAATTATGGAAAGAATTATTTTACCATCATAGTTTTACTCACGCTATTGCCACCAGCTGTAAGCGTATATGTATAAACACCTGAAGTTAAATCAGAACCATCAATGGTTAATTCATGATTTCCTTTGAACAAATCAGAATATGTTTGATTTTTCTCAATGCCACCCAACATGTTGCGAACTTCGATTTTCACATCGCCTGGGCGAGTTAACCAAACCATAACACTTGTAGTGTTTTCAAATGGATTAGGATAGTTTTGGTTTACAATCATGACTTCACCTGTATTTGGTTCGTCAACATTAGCCAAACCAATGACTTCATCAAAGATATCTTTTACTGGAATTGCTTGGTACATGATTTTATTCAATACAACATCATGGTTTGCTTGTAATGCATCATTATTTTGCAAGTTTGTACCTGGAATATCATCTTGTTGCCATACTACATGAACAAAATCATTTACATCTCTTGCAACTGATCCATAATCATCTTCCAATAAAAGTGATTGAGTAATATTTTGAGGGGTTCCCCAATTTTTGCCTCCATCTTTTGAGTAAACGATACCTAAATCACGGAAGTTAGCATCCAAATCAGAAAGATCTTCTTCAATTGGCAAACTGAATGCACAGAATATATTTCCGGAAGCGTCGATACCCGCATTGGGTGATCTCAATGCTGAGGTATTTCCCAGACGTGCAACCGTTGAAACTGTAGGTGACGTTGTTGGTATTTTACCGCTAGCCAATGCTGAGGTAGTACTTGGTCTTAATGAATTGATGCCATCACCAGTATTGTCGAATGCCGCACCATTTGCAATTACTTTATTTAAGCTATCGCCCATATCTTCATTCCAATACATCAGGCCTTGATAGCCTGGGAAAAAGCTAAATTGAGTATCTGTTGTATCATCGTCTATCACTCTAGATAAACCCCAGAAAGCATGAACTTTACCAGAATTATCGATTAAAACATCACAAGTACCATCAGCTGTAAATGGAGTATCAATCATCAAAGTTTTAGATTTATAGGGAGCATATTTGAATTTCATGGCATCAAAACGCTTCCAATTGTTTCCAAAGTCAGTACTTTTCCATACAATTGTTCCCATAAATAAATCAGAATTAACAATCGCAACATTGTTACCTCTTACATCAATATTGTATTGGTCTGCTCCACCATTATCAGTTAATGTACTGTCGTAGTCAGGTAACATCATATGCTTAATATCCCAATTTTTACCACCATCTAATGAACGACTGTATACCATTGGCGCAAAAATGCCTTTACGTGTTGGTGCGCGTTGTTCGCCCGGAGCAGCTGAATCTGTGTAAGAACAAATCAAATGAATTGTATCTCCATTACTTGCAGCTCTAGCCCAAATTGGTTTGTAGGGTGCATCTTGTAAAATACTTGTTGTTACGCTTGGACGTGCATCATTTGAAGTAGACACGGTCATATAAAAACCACCGTTAGTTGCATCGTGACCAATGGTGAAAACATTGCCATTTGACAAAACACCAATACAAGGCCAACCAGTTCTCACATTTTCAACACGAGAAGAGTCACTTTTACCCCAAACACCAGCAGTTGTTCTGAAGTTGTAACCAGTACCACGACCTGGGAAACCTTGAGCACCCGAGTAGGAAGTTGTCCATGCAGCTGATATTGCTTGATTTTTATGCATCACTACACGATGAGCCGTTGAATAATTCGATTGTAAATCGTAGTAGGTAGAACCAATCCTTACAAAAGAACTTAAATTGGCCCCACGACCTGAAACAACTTTAGATTTTGGTTTGGCTAAAGTACCTGTTTTTGTATCGTTATCGATAAATACATTTGACCTTGAAGTTTTAACAGAAGGGCCAAATGTTGCACCAGCTGGCAAAGAAATCTGTGCTTGCGAAAAAGCACTAGAAATCATAGCTACTGAACTTAAAAATATGTAAAATTTCTTCATAGTTATTATTGTGTGATGCGAATTAACAAAATTTTAATTTAAGATACACAATGATATTGCGAAAAATGCAAAAAAAAGAACCTTTATTTGGTTCTTTTTAAAATATTCACGACCGCCTCAACGAGCAGTTCGCCATCGGTTGCCGCACCTCTGTGTACTCCTTTTAATCGCAGATCTAGATATTTCATTTGACTGATGGCCCATTCTAGATCAGTTAGGGTGTAATTGTTTTTGGCATTGAGATAGTCATCCATAAAAAACGGACTCACCCCTATTTCTTGTGCCAAATCATTTTTACTATTTGCTTTTGAACAGTGCAAAGCAACAATTTTCGTAAAAAAACCAAACAAAACCGGAACCATTCGCATTAGGTCGCCTTTTTCAGCTCTTATGCCCATTTGATGTGCAATTTGAACTGATTTGTTAAAGTTTCTTTGCCCAATTGCCGTTTGAAGTTCAAAAACATTATACTCACGATTAAACCCAACGTGTTCTTCAACATGAGAAGCTCGAATAAACTCTTCTTTAACCGTTACAAATATTTTCTCAAGTTCATTATGGATTAATTGCAAATCTGCCCCAAGTAAATCTTTGATTCTTTCGATTGCATCAACGTCTATAGATCTGCCTTTGCTTTGAGCAAATTTTGGCAACCAATTTGCAATTTGATAATCACGAAGCTTTGCCGAATTGAATTCTTTGTATGAAGCAATTGCTTTTCCAGTTTTTGTTCTAAGGTCCATTTTAGCATTTCTAAAAGCGACAACTAGAATCGTTGATTTTAAAGGATTTTCAACATAGTTTAACAAAAGATCCCACTCTTTCAAATCTTGAGCATCCTTTACAACAATGAGTTGATAGTCGCTCATCATGGGATATCTTTTAACCATGGCAATTAAATCTGCCATTTTAATATCCTTGCCATAAACAACGGATTGATTAAAACTACGTTCGGCCTCAGGTAATACATTATTCTCTAATGCATCTGTTAGGGAGTCAATAAAATAAGTTTCGTCGCCGTGCAATAAATAAATTGGCACAAACCTCTTGCTTTCTATTTCCGATAAAAGAGATAAATAGTTTGAAACGGTATCTGAGCTTTTTGCCATTTTTTTGTATTTTTACAGCGGTGATGCTTTTAAATTTTCCTGAATATGCGTTTGAATTTCAAATTCTAGAGCAAAAAAAAATGATTTTTGACTTAGTCAGAAAAAAATTTATCCCCCTTACTCCTGAAGAATGGGTTAGACAGCACTGTATTGCTCATTTAAATCAGCACTTTAATTTCCCACTGAACAACATCTCTATAGAAAGAGAAATAAGAGCCTTAGACTTACGGAAACGCTTTGATATTGTGGCATTTGCAAAGAATGGAACTCCATTAGTTCTTGTAGAATGCAAAGCCCCAAATGTAAAAATCACTCAAAATACAGTCATTCAAGCCGGTGTTTATAATAAAAAATTGGACAGTCCATGGATGTGGATTACAAATGGAATGCAACACGTTTGGTTGAAAAAAGAAGGTGAAAAAACATCATTTTGCCAACCCCCGAATTCTATAGAAAGATAATTATTGAAAATTAAAAAACCATTCCGTATCGCCAAATTTGCCTTTTGCAACTTTATCGTAATTTAAATTCGTGTATGGATCAAAGTAAACTTGAACAATTTCACCAGATATTAATTTACACTTTAATTCACCAATAATTGGAAAGTTAGGGGCATCAATAGGTTTTGAAACACCTATAATTTCTGTTGAAACGAAGAAATCAGAGTTCTCTTTTCCTAAAACACAATTCCCATCGTATTTATTCCCATCATTAAAATTAATTTGCGTTGGATACTTTTTTATTCTTGATACCAAAGAATTTGAAGTATATGTGTATTTCCAACCATCTCTCACATAAATATTCAATATTGTTGATAAATCAACCTTGGTTAAGTCCCTCCTCTTCAATGAAAAATGACCATAAATGTAAATCGTACCTAAGTTAGTTTCTGTTCCAAAACTATCATTTGGCAAGATATTGCATTTCAAACTATCCCATTTTCCATTTGAACTGTATAAATCAATGGCCAACTTACCTGTTCTCGATATGTAATCACCACAGAGTTGAATTTTGCCAAAATCAATTTCAAATTTCTGACGATTCTTATTTGTATCAAGATAAGTGCGCGTTACACCAAAAGGTAAAATTTGATTATCCCAAGAATTTGCTATGGCTTCGAGTAAATATTCATGTTGAAATTCAATAGACTCAGTTAAAGATACTGCTTCAACAATTCTAAGGTCAGAGGTCATCCGATCTTTAACACAAGAAGATAAACAAAAAATGATGAGAATAATAAGTAAACTAAAGCGTGATTTCATATTCTTTACCTAAAATGTATATTTTTACAATTGAATCGCAAGATTTATTGTCAAATGGATCAAAATCTACCTGAAATACTTTATTGGATGCTAAAGATTGAATTTGCAATACCCCTTTTATTATATTTGAAGCACAACCAAATTCTTGATTTTTTTCCAATGGTAAGCTTGTATTGAAATTAAATGATTCATTCAAATACTGACCAGTACCATATCCATTGTATCCCATTAAATCATTGACAATTCCGTCTGTATTTTCGCCTTCAATCCATGTAACTAAAAACTGGCCATCAAACTTCATTGGGAATTTGTCCTTAGCAATACAACTACAATTATTCAGAGATAGCTTAATCTTATTTGTGTTCACTCGTTCAAAGTTGAAATCACCAATAATTCCCATCAATTCACCATTGCTATTTCCAATATAACAGCCAGACCCACTGTCGATTTTAATCGTAGAAATCGCATTAATTTCTCTATAATTAAAATTTAAATTCACGATAAACGATCCAAACCTGTAGTTATTGTCGTAGTTTTTCATCAATGGATTAAATTTTTCAGTTTTAACAGGGAAAACTACTTGATATTGAAAACCATCACCATCAGTTGTGAGGCTGTCTAAAATTAAGAGTTTGCAGTTTATCAATTGCTCTAAGCTATCGAAATTTTCACGTTTAAGTCCAATACTCGATTTGGTAGAATTTATCATTTCTACAACTTCTAAATACGAAAGCAAATTCTTTAAATTCCTAGAAACTTCTGTTGGGAGTTGTATGTTTTCACTTGCAACAGTTTCATTCAACTTTGAACATCCATTTATAAAAAATACAGAAGTGATTGCTATTGCAGCAACAACAAATAGAGATGTGTGTTTTAGTATTGAATTCAATTTCACAACGTTAATATAACAAAGATAATGGCTTAGTCCCCCAAAAATAAATTATTTTAATTGATTTAAAGTATCAATAATGATCATGCAAGCCATTTCAACTTCATCGTCCTCAATTGTAAAGGGCGGACAAATACGAATGGCATTTGTTTCAAACAAAAACCAATCTGTAAATAATTTCTTTTCCAAGAGTAAATGTATCAAAGAAGGTCCATCTACTTCGTTCACTAAATGGCATGCAAGTAGCAAACCTTTTCCGGTAACTTTTTTAATCTTTGGATGAATGAGTAACTTTTTAAAAAGTGCTTCTTTATGAGGGATATTAAACTGTGCATAATTTTGAAATATCTCAGAATTGGCGGCCAATCCGGCAGCGCAAGAAACAGGATGTCCTCCAAAAGTTGTGATGTGACCTAAAATTGGGTTGATTGAGAATTCATGCATGATTTTTTTCGGTGCAACGATGGCCCCAATTGGCATTCCGCCCCCGAGTGCTTTGCCTAAAACCAAAATATCTGGAACAATATTATATTGTTCAAAGCAAAATTTGGTACCAGTTCTGCCAAACCCTGTTTGTATTTCATCTATCACAAACAAAGCGCCAATAGATTTGGCGTATTGATACAATTTTTGAATATACTCAACATTTGAAATTGATATTCCTTTTTCGGCTTGAATGAGTTCCACAATTACGGCTGAAATGTTTTCCGAAGGCAAATGATCTATTCCTTGAATATCATTTTGTTCAATAAAGAACACCTGATTTAACAGGGGTCTATATTTGGGTGCATAATATTCATCACTCATGAGACTCAAAGGTCCTTGACTACTGCCGTGATAGGCATTGGTATGAGCCACAAACCCGGCATGACCAGTGACTCTTTTGGCCAATTTCATAGCGGCATCAATGGCTTCAGAACCTGAATTTAAGAAATAAACATTATCTAAAGATTTAGGTAAATGATGAATTAGGAAATCAGCATAGTTGTTTTGGGGCATTTGAACGGTTTCACCATAGACCATAACATGCATATGTTTTTTTGTTTGCTCTATAACGGCATCGATTACTATAGGATTTTGATGTCCTAAACTACATACCGAAATGCCTGAAATTAGATCTAGAAATTTATTGCCATGGATATCGTAAAGATAATTCCCTGAGGCTGATAAAATTTCGAGTGCGAGTGGATTAGGATTGGTTTGGGCTAATGAATGCAGAAAAAGTTGTTTTGGCGACAAATGCATCTTCAAAAATAGCAAAAAAAAAGGCTGCCTTTAAAAAAAGCAGCCTAAAATGTTCAATTAAGTAAATTACTTAACGTTTTCGCTTAATTCAGCACCAGCTTTGAATTTCACTACTTTTTTAGCAGCGATTTTGATTTCAGCACCAGTTTGTGGATTACGTCCAGTACGAGCACTACGAGTGCTAGCAGAGAAAGTTCCGAATCCAACTAAGATTACTTTGTCGTTTGCTTTCAAAGCTCCGGTTGTAGCTGCGATAAAACTGTTTAAAGCTGCTTGAGCTTGAGTCTTGGTAATTCCGGCATCAGTTGCCATTTTACCGATTAAATCTGACTTGTTCATTGTATGTGGTTTTTTATAATAGGTTAAGATTCCAAAAGTAAGAAAGCAAATGAGTTTAACAAACGATTTATTGAAAAAAAACAATATAATTATTCACTACTAATTAACATATTTAAAAAAAAATAAAAACTAATTCGCAACAAGCTGATTTACAGCGAAATGCAACATGTCTGTTGGGACAGATTTATTCCAAATGATTTTTGATTTACTGTAGAATATGGCTCTTTCCTCAAGAATTGTCAATAATTTTTGCTTAATTTCTTCACCTGAAAGCCCTGAAAACATTGGTCGAACTGCTAAATCATTCTCAATACGCGATAAAATGATGGATAAATCTGTATTTAGATAGATCGTCATGCCATGTGAACACATCCAATCCATGTTATTATAAAAGGCAGCAGTTCCTCCGCCGCAACTGATAACATATTGACTTAACGACTTGGTATTTTTCAGAATTCCACTTTCCACTTCTCTAAATTTAGATTCACCATTTGCGGCAAAATATTCGGGGATCGTTAAACCTGTTTCTGATTCAATTAATTCATCGAGATCTAAACTTTTCCAACCCAATTTATCCGCTAACCATTTAGCAGTTGTTGTTTTACCTGATGCAGGAAGCCCTATTAAATACACTTTATTCATTTTTCATCCGAGGATCAATCCAAACATACAACAACTCTGTAAGAGAGTGGATTACAAAAAACACACAAGCTGTGAATAAAACGGCTCCCATGACTACCGGTAGATCACTTTGTTGGAGTGATTCAATCGTCACTTTACCAAGTCCTTTCCATTGAAAAATATATTCTGTAAAGAATGATCCAGCTAGTAAACTACTGAACCACCCACCTATTGAAGTAATTAGAGGATTCAGTGCATTGGGGAAAGCATGTCTCCAAATGACTACACTCTCAGATAAACCCTTTGCTCGAGCCGTTCTCACAAAATCCAAGTCCAATATTTCAACCATCGTATTTCTTGTTAATTGAATGAAAACAGCCAACGGGCGAATCCCAAGGGCCAAAGCAGGTAAAATCAAATGATCTAGTCTGATAGATTTATATTCACCTAAAACATCAATTTCGAACAAGCTGCCTGTCATTGGCAAATGTGTGTATTCAACCAATACAAAACCAAAGAACCAAGAGAATAACATAGCAGAAAAAAAAGATGGGACGGAAATACCTATTGCAGAAATCCAAACAATTGATTTATCTAGCCAAGTGTTTTTGCGTATTGCAGCCCAAACGCCTAAAGGAATTCCAATAAGTATTGATATTACAATTGCAGCCAATGCTAAAACCATTGTACCATAAAATGCTTCAATGAGCATATCGGAAACTTTTTGTTTGGTTTGGAATGACGTTCTGAGATATGGAAACTTTAGCCATAATTGATTGTCGCCAAGATTAAGATGCATCCCTGTTAAATTGTTGTGATTAGATTCATTCTTATAAATAGAAATTGGCGATAAATCATTGAAATAGTATAGCCCTTGTTGCCAAATTGGTTTGTCTAAACCTAAATCTTTAACAATGGCCGCAGTTGTTGCAGAATCGGAACGTTGTGCACTTAGAATTTGATCTGCACTGGGCAATGCTTGGAATAAAACAAAAATGAATGATACCAAACCAATGAGTACCAAGAACAGAAACTGAACCTTCTTGAAAAAGTTTTTCATTCCTTTGAAAGTTCTTTTTCAAGTTGCGAAAGATTCGGCAAATTCCGAGCACTCCATTTGTTGATTACAGTTTGTTCATTGAATAAATATAATGTTGAATTGTATCTAGCCATTGTCATTAACATCTTTTGATCTGCGGCAAACAAAGTAAAAGGCAATTTGTATTTTTCGGTGAACGCCTTCGCTGGGCTTAGCGAAGCCGATGAAATTCCGTAAAATTGATATCCCTTTTTCTTGGCCCAAAGGGCAATTTCTGCAACTTCATTCATTGATTCTGTGTATGCTGTTTCAATGAAAGGCATCACAAATAAAATCTGTATTTTATTTGAATTTAAAAACGTGTCCGTTAAATCAATGCCATGCACTTGATCAAAAATTGCAAAGTCGTGGATTGGTGATTTATATCCCTCCAAAACAACCTGTCTGTCTTGGCGTTTGAACGTATACCCTTTTGCTGCAACTTCGGCATATTTAGTGCTGCTTACCTTCATTGAGTCATTGCCTTTTTGCATCACAAACTTAATCACAATGCTATCTGTGGCTCTCTGTCCTGTAGGAACATTCTTGAGTATAGATTTAATATTATTTCCCTTTTTGTAAGGTAAAAAATCCCAAACAGGTAGATAAATATAGCATAGATAACCGAAAACAAATGTTAAAATGGTGAGAACCAACATGACTTGACTGCCTTTTTTTCTATCAAACAATCCTTTATAATGCTTTAATCCTAAATACATTAGAATTATCATCACACAAAGCACTAAATCTTTTTTGAAAGAGTCCCAAGGTTTTAATTTCAAGAAATCTCCAAAACAACCACAATCTGTAACTTTATTAAAGTACGCGGAGTAACCCGTAAGAAAGGTGAAGAACAAAATAAGTAACGCCGTAATGCAAAGCGTTAGATTCATGCGCCATGCGATGATCATTGCAAAGCCAAGAATGACTTCTAATGCGCAAAAGAAAATGCTAAAATAGAGAGAATAAGCTTTACAATCTTTGAAGAACCCAAATAACCAAGATTCTTGCTTTGCATATTTAGACAGGTCAACATCAAATTCAAAATCTTTTATTCCAGAATTTGAAGTATCAAATGTTTCAATTTGTCTATGAATGATTTGATTGTGAATTGAAATTTGGAAAGTTGCGGTTTTGGCTGGTGGTGGAATATACCCTTCACTGATAAAAGAAGCTCCACCCCATTGTCCAAAAACTTCATATTGCATTGAAGGTGGAGGGAAATCATTTTTTGTTGGATTGATGTGCCAATCCACCTTTTTTATTTTATCGAATGCATAGATGGTAAAAGTTTGATTGATTAATTCTTTTTGATTTACAGAGCAAGTGATTTTTACAGAGTCTTGCTTTGTTGAAACATCTTGAGCAAACACGTCGAAATATTCATTCAGTTTAATTGAAAATCCTGCAGGGTCATTTAATTTTACCAAACCAGAAAAAATAAATAAGACACCGGTAAATATTCGGGCAACTTGATAGATATATTTCATAATATAGCTTTACAGTCGAATCAAAGCAAAAATAGCGTAATTGATAATGTCTTGATAATTTGCATCCACACCTTCAGAAATTTGTGTTTTTCCTGAATTGTCTTCAATTTGTTTAATCCTTGCAATTTTAACAAGTATTAAATCGGTAAAGCTGCTAATTCTCATTTCACGCCAAACCTCGCTATAATCTGAATTTTTGAGTAGCATGAGGTCACGCGTTTTATCGGCCCAATGATCGTATGCAGCAGCAATGGTATCAATATTGTCTGTTTCAACTTGATCCTTCAACATTTGAAGTTGAATCAATGCAATAAGAGAGTAGTTTACAATGCCCATAAACTCGCCTTTAATGTCATCTCCAACTGCATTTTTACCACTATCTTCAATATTTCTAATTCTTTGTGCTTTAATATATATTTGATCGGTTAAACTGCTTGGACGAAACAAACGCCAAGAGGTTCCATAATCTTCGTTTTTACGGAGGAAAACAGACTTACACGATTTAATCACTGTGTTATATTGTTTTTTGGTATCTTGCATTCTATAGCAAAGATGAAAGTTGATTTTGGATTTGGCAAACTTTAATGCTAAAAACATCAACAATTTTGAATTTTCATTTTTTTTCACTATATTTATAGAAGTATGAATTCATTTGAAACGCTATTTAATGGTTTAAATTCACAACAGAAACAAGCTGTTGAACAACTTGATGGACCGGTAATGGTCATTGCGGGACCAGGAACTGGGAAAACCCAAATCTTAGCCACACGAATATTGAACATTCTGAATACCGACACAGTTCCTGAGAATATTTTGTGTTTAACTTACACCGAAGCTGGGGCAACTGCAATGCAACAGCGATTAAGCCAATTCATGGGTAGCGATGCATTCAAAGTGAACATTCATACTTTTCATGGACTTTGCAATAAAATCATTAAAGACTTTCCGGAAAAATTCAGCAAACGCGAAATGCGCGTATTGGATGATTTGGAGAGAATTGATATTATTCAACAAATCATTGAGGAAATTCACGAAGATTCACCCATTAAAACATATTCCGACGACGCTGCTACATTGCGCTTGCAACTTGTAAAAGTTTGGAGTTTAATGGAATCTGAAGGTTATACCACTGAAACCTTTGAGTTATGGATCAATTATTTAAAAGAAGATGAGATTTTCAAACTCCAATTCCCTGAGCTGATTTACAAACGAAAGTTCAAGGAATTCCAAGCCGGTGATATCAAAGAAACAGATCGAAAAAAATTGGTCGACGCTTGGACCAAACTCATTGAAGCGGCAAAATTATTCAACAGATATAAGTCCCTCAAGATTGAAAAAGGAGTTTATGAATTCTCCGACATGCTTTTTTGGGTGAATGAAAAATTGAAATCTGATGAAGAACTAAAACTCTTGGTTCAAGAAAAATACCATTATGTATTGGTTGATGAATACCAAGATACGAGTGGAATTCAAAACGAAATTCTGTACTCACTCATCGATTATTGGGAAGACAATCCAAACTGCTTTGTGGTTGGCGATGACGACCAAAGCATCTATGCCTTTCAAGGAGCAAAAGTGAGCAATATGCTTACCTTCAAAGAAAAATATAATGAAAACATCAAAACCATTGTACTCACACAAAATTATAGAAGTAGCCAACCAATTCTTGATGACAGCTGCCGATTAATTGAAAAGAATACGAGCCGTTTGGTAAATACCATAGAAGGACTAAGCAAAGACCTTATAAGCAGTGGGGAGAACAAAAATTTCGAGCAAGTAGAAACCACATTTCAGCTTTACTTGAATGAATTCCACGAATCTGTTGGCATCGTTGAAAGCATTCATACCATGATTTCAAAGGGTATCGCACCGAGTGATATTGCCATTTTATATAGCAAACACAAACATGCCGATACGATTGTGAGTTTATTACAAGAAAAAGGAATTCCGTTTGTATTGAACAGAGCAATCAATATTCTGCAAGAACCAATTGTTAAACAATTGTTGCAATGGTTGAATTATTTATCGCAAGAATCGAATTTAGCAAATTCAGGAGAATATTTATTGTATAGAATCTTACTGAGCGATTTATATACGATACCTACGTTTACATTAAATCAAATTTCAACTGAAATTTATCGGATCAAACGCGATAACGAATATCAAAATAAATCTTATAGTTGGCGCGAACATTTTGCGAGCATTTTAAAAATGCCAAATGCCAGCGAGATATACGGTGAAGAAGCGGTTAAATCAATTTCAGAACTCTGGAACAATGTTGAAAAATGGATTAAAATAGCCACTACAGAAAATGTACCCAATCTAATTCAGCGTATTTATAGTGAGGGTGGTTTTTTGGCACATGCCTTGAAAAAAGAAGACAACGGATGGACCATGGAAGTGCTTCACAGTTTCATGGAATTTGCAAATCAGCAAAATTCAAGAGTTCCTTTTATTTCTTTGAGGGAAATGATGAATATGTTCTACAAAATGGATGCGAATAAAATTCCAGTTTTCCTTGAAAAAAGAATTGGGAATAGCATAGGTGTTCAGTTACTCACGGCACATGGGTCAAAAGGATTAGAATTTGAACATGTGTTTATGATCCGAACAAATGGTGATGAATGGGAAAATGAGGACAGAAATGGATTGCCTTTCCAAGTGCGAAAACTCATTTTAGGGAACAATAAGGTTCTACAGAGTGAACTGTCGGTTGTGGATTCATTTGAAGAACGCAGGCGTTTATTTTACGTGGCAATGACAAGAGCGAAAAAGACATTAAACATTAGCTATTGTCAATTTAAAATCAGTTCTAAAGCCTCTGAAATATTGCCTTCTACTTTCGTTTTAGAAGTAAATGGTGAGCGAAAACTTTCAACCCAGCTGGTTTCTATTCCATCCGAAAAATTACTTTGGGCACAACAAAAGTATTTGGAAAATACAACCAAGCCTATTTTAGACATCGACAAAAAAGACTGGCTCAAAAGTAAAATTGAACATTTGATTTTTTCACCAACTTCGATTGAAACAATTTTAAGATGTGGCATTGAGTTTTATTTTAATAGAATTTTACGCGTTCCTTCGGCACCAAATCAATACGGAGCTTATGGAACTGCCATGCATGCAACTTTAAGAGAGTTTGTTGTGAATGGTGTAAATAAAAAGCAATGGATGACTGGGGAACAAGTTTCCAAACATTTCGAATACGAGATGATGAAATTAAGAGCTGGATTCACTGAGAAACAATTTGAGCTTAAACTGGAGCAAGGGAAAATGATTTTGCCTAGATTCTGGAAGCAAAAATTGGACCTTTATAAATCTTATACGAAAATTGAAACTGAATTTAGCATCAATACCAAAATTGAAGGCATTTCTATCACTGGAAATATTGATAAAATGGTTTTTGATGGAAATGAAATTTCCGTTTTAGACTATAAAACCAGTAAAATTGACAAATCGGAGAAAAAATCTAAAGCACCGAGCGCTCAAAGTATCGACAAAGGCAATTTTCCACCATCCTACTGGTTTCAAATTGGCTTATATACAATGATGATCAATGAGGCACATGGAAATAAAAATTGGAAATCAAGACATGGCGTGATTGAATCATTAGAAATGAATCATGAGGGACATTTTCCTGAGTTTGAAATATTATTTTCCAACCAAGATTTCGATTATATCAAATCCATTGTTATAAAAGCGAATGAAAGGCTTCAAGATTTAAGCTTCATGGAAGGATGCGGTAAATGTGAGTGGTGCACATTTGCGAAGCAAGTAAATCAAGTGATTTATATACCTACTGGAGCGGAGGAACAAATTGACAATCAATCAGAAGAGATATAAGTTAGACAATTTCTAACTTTCTACATGCTTTTTCGCAACAAAGTTCTTCTGCTTTTTTGCGGCTTTTATTAATTTCGGTGAACCATTGTTCGTCGTCGACAACCATCGTTACGACATGGTTGTCATTTTTACCATTCCCTTCTACCCCATTGTTCCATTCAAGCTTCTTTTGGTTCTTTTGAATCCATTTCATAAAAACCGCTTTGTAGCTCACGGTTGTAAGCATTAATTTGTCAATATCTAAATATTGCCCAACCAAACGTTTATGAATAAACTTAGAGACTGAACTGTAACCTTTATCTAGATAAATGGCACCAATAAGTGCTTCAAGGGCATTGCCACCAATGGTTCTTAGAGCTGTATAGTTTTTTTTAAGTTCGGGTTTCATTTCCATCACATCAACTAAACCCAATCGATGAGCAAGCATACCCATTTGTTCACGATTTACAATTCGCGTACGCATTTCGGTTAGGAAACCTTCGTCTTTATAGGGAAATCGATTAAAGAGCAATTCAGCAACTACAGAGTCGAGAATTGCATCGCCAAGAAATTCAAGTCTTTCATTGTCTAAGGTACGCGGAGCAAAAAGGTTATCAGAAAGGGCAGCATCAGCTGCACTACTGTGCCTTAACGCCTCGCGATAGATGGAAATTCTAAACGGATTTACTCCAGTGATGAGATAGATTTTCCGTCTCAAATTTTTAATGTGATGTGGGGATCTTTTAAAAAGATTCTTCAATCAACCGCAAATTATCCGTTGTATTTTTTGAAAATCACAGAGGCATTATGACCACCAAAACCAAAAGTGTTGCTTAAAGCAGCATTCACGATGCGTTTTTGAGCAACGTTAAATGTAAGATTTAATTTGGGGTCAATTTCTGGATCATCTGTAAAATGATTGATTGTTGGAGGAACAATATCATTATAGACTGCTAAAACGCTTGCTACTGATTCTACAGCACCAGCTCCACCAAGCAAGTGGCCTGTTTGGCTTTTGGTACTGCTAATGTTTAGGTTATAAACATGTTCACCGAAAACCGATTTAATGGCTTTGGTTTCAGCAATATCACCTAAAGGAGTGCTTGTGCCATGAACATTGATATAATCAATATCGGCTGTAGTCAATCCAGCATCTGACAGGGCTGCAAACATCACATTTTTAGCGCCCAAACCTTCAGGGTGAGGAGCTGTTAAGTGATAGGCATCGGCTGTCATACCGCCACCAACAATTTCAGCATAGATTTTGGCACCACGGGCTTTGGCGTGTTCGAGATCTTCTAAGATCAAGCAAGCTCCACCTTCCCCCATGACAAATCCATCGCGATCTTTGTCGAACGGCCTAGAAGCGGTTAGAATGTCATCATTGCGTTCAGAGAGGGCTTTCATGTTAGAGAAACCACCAACAGATGGTTCATTCACACAAGCCTCAGAGCCTCCGGCCACAATAGCATCTGCCTTTCCAAGTCGAATTAAGTTAAATGCATCAATTAAAGCATGGGTTGATGAAGCACAGGCTGAAACGGTACCATAATTGGGACCTCTCAGGTTATGTTTCATCGAAATGTAACCAGCTGCAATGTCAATAATCATTTTAGGAATGAAAAAGGGCGAAAAGCGTGGATTGCCATCGCCCTTAGCATAATCTACAATTTCACTGAAGAAGGTAGAAAGTCCACCAATTCCAGCGCCCCAGATAACCCCAATACGATCGAGGTTGTGAGTTTGTTGTAAGATTCCACTATCTAAAATAGCTTCATCTGCAGCCACCATAGCATACTGAGCAAATGGATCCATTTTACGAGCTTCTTTCCTGTCGATAAAGTTCATTGGGTCAAAATTTTTGACCTCACAAGCGAACTTCACTTTGTACTTACTCGTATCAAAATGGGTAATTAGCCCAGCACCACTAGTACCTGCTACTAGCGCATTCCAATACTCATTGAGAGTATTTCCGATGGGTGTAATAGCACCCAGTCCAGTTACAACAACTCTCCGGAGTTGCATAAATTAATTCTTGTTTTCTTCGATGTAACGAACAGCTTCCCCTACTGTTTGGATTTTTTCTGCTTGATCATCGGGAATACTGATGTCGAATTCTTTTTCGAATTCCATGATCAATTCTACTGTGTCTAAAGAGTCTGCACCCAAATCATTGGTGAAACTAGCGTCTGTGACTACGTCCGCTTCATCTACGCCTAACTTATCTACGATAATGGCTTTTACTTTTTCTGCAATTTCTGACATGATAGTGTAATGTTGTTTTGCGGTACAAAGAAACATTTTTTATTTGATATGAGAAGGAAAAATTATTTTTGTAGCGAAAATTTTGTCTATCAAACGTTACAAATCGACCATTTTGCCCAGTGTAAATGACTTCAAAATCATCGCTGTGCATAGCAATATAAGCCCATATTTGCTGGCTTGGTGTCTTGACGACACTTTTTCTACAAATTTTGTGTGCGAACCTAAAACTTTTGAGATAAATTTGTCGCAAAATAGAATTTCTCAGCACCTAGAATACTATTTTGAGGGTTCAGAAACGATTTCTAACATGTGGATTTTGCAAAATTCAGGCACTACAGGGAAATTATTTTCAGGAAAACCAACGCCAGATTATTGGATTTTGATAGGAGATCAAGAACTAATGCCTAACTTTGAACAATGGATGGAACAACTCAAAGCCATTGAAAAAATTCAACTGGCTTATGTATTCCCTGAAGAATTATCTGAAAAATTCCATTGGATTTACAGGCTGAGTCATCTGTGAAAAAAATATATGTATAACGAAAACTTTAACAAAACAAAAATTGTTGCGACAATTGGCCCTGCAACAAGCAGTGAAGAAATGCTTGAGAAAATCATTAGAGCCGGTGTTGATGTTTGCCGATTAAATTTCTCACATGGAGCACACGAAATTCACAGTGAAGTTATTGATAGAGTTCGGAAAATAAATCAAAAAATAGGTGGTCATGTTGCATTGTTGCAAGATCTTCAAGGACCAAAATTACGCATTGGTAAAGTAGACGGAGAAATACAATTAATTGATGGAGAATCTATTGTAGTAACTACCATAGAATGTATAAGCACCGTTGAAAAACTTTATGTGAGTTACGAAAGATTGCCATTAGATGCAAGACCGGGAGAAAGAATCTTACTCAACGATGGGAAATCGGAATTGGTCATCGAAAAAATAATTGATGCTCAACACCTGTTAGCAAAAGTTGTTGCCGGTGGTATATTGACATCAAATAAAGGATTCAATTTGCCCAATACTAAAGTAACAATTCCATGTTTAACAGAAAAAGATCTCATTGACCTAGAATTTGGGCTAGAGAAAAATGTTGATTGGGTGGCATTATCTTTTGTGAGAAATGCAGAAGATATTATTGCTTTGAAGGAAATTATTGCCTCAAAAGGGAAACATACCAAAGTGATTGCTAAAATTGAAAAGCCTGAAGCGGTTGAAAATATTGATAGTATAATCAAGGTAACGGATGCCATTATGGTTGCTCGTGGAGATTTAGGCGTTGAAGTGCCATTACACAAAGTTCCTCTCATTCAAAAGTCAATTGTTGAAAAATGCATTCTAGCGGCAAAACCTGTCATCATTGCTACTCAGATGATGGAAAGTATGATCACAGATAGCATGCCTACGAGAGCTGAAATTACAGACGTTGCAAACGCTGTTTTAGATGGTGCCGATGCTGTAATGCTTTCCGCTGAGACTTCAGTGGGAAAGTATCCTTGTAAGGTCATTGAGATTATGGGTTCTATAATAACTGACATTGAATCAGACCGCAGAGCCTATTATAAAGGCGTAAAGCCCGATGCATCCTCTCCATCTTTTGCCAGTGATGAAATCTGTTTTACAGCTGTTAGAATGAGTGATCACCTAAAAGCAAAAGCAATTATTGCAATGACAAAAAGCGGTTATACTGGTTTTAAAGTGGCAAGTTACAGACCTGAAGCAAGCATTTATATTTTCACCGATAATAGAGAATTGTTAAATACATTAAATTTGGTTTGGGGTGTAAGGGGCTTTTATTACGATAAATTTGTAAGCACAGATGAAACCTTCCAAGATGTGATTGATATTTTGAAAAACGAAAAAATTGCCATTGAGGGAGATTGTGTCATTAATTGCGCTAGCATGCCTATCCACAAGAAACAACGCACCAATACAATCAAAGTTACCTACATTGATTAGTTTGTTTTTCTCTTGAAAACAGGGACCGTACTACAAGGTTCTCCATACATTAAACTTTGAACAACTGGAACGAGTTTACTCGAAATATTCGTGTACGCGGCTGCCGAAACAGGTAAATCTCCGCAACCTTTAATTACGACTTTTTTATCTTTGTAATTTTCAACTTCCAAGGTATTGAGTGCATTTTCCCAAAGTGCAGATTCTAATGCATTGAGGTCACCAAAAACTACTTTCTGAGCAATTCCGGAAAGCTTTGACGAAATTAGCATATATGCCCAAGTAGGAACAATTGCATCTGAAGAACAATAAACTGCAACAAATTTTTCGGAATATTGGGTCCAATCATTTGCTTTAATCCACTCTCTGAAATCTTTTTCTTTGAGCACCAATTCCATAAAGAGCAACTCCTTAACATCTATTGAAACCCTCTCTCCAACAGGAAAATACGTTTCTAAATTAATCGTCTCAATTCCGCTATTTGCAACTTTATTTATGAATACTTCTTCCATATTCACAAAGATACAATGATAAAACGATTATTGTGAATGATAAAAAATTACAATTGTGTTAACATTACTCGGCAAATAGATATTCTGTATTGAAAAACCCAATTTAATGTAGACTGCGTTTTTACTCGCAATTAATTTGAAATGTTGCAAACACTGAAAAATCAATTCACTTAGTAATATCTTCGATCCAACGAAACGAAAAACAGTTCGTAAAACGGTAGTGATTGAAAGAGATGAAGAAGATTAACTACTTCTTTTCTAAATGCAATACTTTCTGAGCGGGATTAGAAATTGGCGCTAATTTCAATAATGTTAGCGACTTATATGTAAATCTCCAAGGGCTATCAAAAAAAGCAAATTCTGGTCTTCCTTCAATTTTTAAAGTTAACGTTGAATAATCTGAATTCGATTTCCAAGTACCTGTATACTTTGTTCCGCCAGCAAAAATTTCAAGTGGTCCGTCATAAAATGTATTTTTTCTCAGATAAATTGTTTCATCTAAATATTGCTGAGTGATATTGTTGCCTGAGCTATCTACCGCCAAAGTGATTACGTTCGCTG
>CAIRMY010000002.1 GCA_903879775.1 uncultured Bacteroidota bacterium | reverse complement strand
GTTGGAGGGAAATTCATTTCACCCATTCCCCGAAAAACAAAAAAACCGCATCGCTGCGGTTTTTTTGTTTTTAATATCAATCTGATTAGAAAGTGTATCTTGCTCCAATTTGCATTCCCCAAACATTCGTTGTATTCAAAATGTTTGTGTATGTGCTCGTTGGCAATTTACCATTCACTGCATTAAAGTTGTAAGTGTTTGTTGCATTGTTGTATTTCAACACTGCTCCATTGCTCACTGTTAATTGTTGTCTTACACCCCATTCTGAGTTGATTAAATTACCAACATTAATGA
The DNA here is from genome assembly GCA_903879775.1 of uncultured Bacteroidota bacterium. Classification (GTDB taxonomy): domain Bacteria; phylum Bacteroidota; class Bacteroidia; order NS11-12g; family UBA955; genus VMCP01. The sequence goes on along the minus strand of CAIRMY010000002.1, from coordinate 3,086 downwards.
TGTTTAAGCTCAATTGCAATTTGTGATTGTTCTTGCCAATGTTTTTCATGATATCTTGGTTGATAGCCAAATCAAACTGGTTTAACCAAGGCATCGTTGCTGCAAATCTCTCTGTGAATTTACCAACATTTGCACTCAAATATGCATCTTGAGCTACAAATGCATCCCAAGCTTTTGCTTGCTCATCAGCAGTTGCAATTACAGTTGTTCCAGACTTTAATTCAGCGAATTTAATGTCAGCAGACTTATGTACAAAAATCATATCATTTCCAGTTAATCCGTCATTGTTGATATCAGAGCTGTATACATAATTGTAACGACCTTGATTGTATCCTTCATAAACCAAAGAAATTGTAGTTGCAAAGTTCTTTAAGTATTCAAACTTATAAGCAACCGATCCAACCAATCTGTTTGGTGTAGAATATTGAGAATACGATAAAGCAGGCGTATTTTGATTTTGACCAATTGCAGTTGGCGCCGTTGTGTTATTTGACCATGCAGAACTTGCTTGAGAACCTGGATTTGCAGTGATGTCCATTGTATTGTTATACGAATAACTCAATGCTGCAGAAAAACCGTTTTTGAAATTCTTCGACAATGTAACAGCTACACTCATTCCAAAACCTTCACCGGTATTTGAAAGAACCATTGCGTTGTTTACAGTCGAAACATATTTTCTAGACGCAGATTTTTTGAATGCTGCACGTTCAAAATCAGTACCAGCAAAATAAACTGTATCTGAAGGACGCATATTCGCATCGTATTGGTAAATGTCATTCAACGATTTAGAGAAAATCACATCAGTTGTCATTTCAATTCCCAATGGCAATTTAGCGTCGATACCTAAACTTGTTCTCCATACCTGAGGGAAATTGAACGATTTGTCAACCAAAGCAAAAGATGCACCACTTGGCAATTTACCCGCTTGTTGTGGCAAGTTTGCAACGTAAGCGTTTACATCTGGATTGAATTGTGTAATTTGGTATTTATTTAAATCTGCAGCAGCAGTGTATTCAACAGTTGCCTGCAAACCATAGGCATTTGTTGGTTGATTTGTATACCACACAAATGGCAATCTACCCGTAAATACACCTGTCCCTCCACGAATAACCAAAGATTTATTTCCTTTAAGATCGTAATTAAATCCAACTCTTGGTGAGAATAATGGACCCGCATTTGGCCATGTAGATGGATCGTAATCCACCGCAGCACCTTCTGGATTGGATAATTTTGATAACACTCTTGAAGTATCAAATCCAATATTTGCCAATGGTGTGGTTAAATAAATTGGTTGATCTACACGAACACCAGCAACAACTTTTAAGTTCTTATTCACGCGATATTCATCTTGAACATATGCCGCCAATTGACCAAATCCTAATTCTGCAATTGGATTTTTATTTCCATTGTAACCATAAGTTACAGCGTAAGCACTTGGTGCTTTATCATTTAAGAACTGACTCAAACTGTCGTAACGGTAGTAACTTGTACCATAACGTAAGAAACTGTTACCTACATACATTTGATCGTATGCAATACCAGCCGTAATTGTATGTTGATTGTTTAAATTGTAAGTGAAATTGTCAATGAATGAATATGTATTGTTCACTACATTGTTATTGTATGAAAACAACTCATAACCAAAACTAATGTATTGATCTCCACCTTTTTTGATATCTACAAATGGGAATGGTGAACTACCTGTTTTGCGTATATCTTCAACCATTGTTCCTGTAACCAACAATTGGTTACTCATTCTAGCATTCAAATTTGATTTTAATTCTAACGACAATGAACCCACCGTGTTTAAGAAAGAATAATTAGAATTTGCGAAACTCATTGCATTTGCACTCCAACGGTTTGAAGCCGATCTTGGATTTGGTGCTGAAGTACCATTTAAAATTTGATCGTTGGTATTTTGAACATAGTTATAACGTGCTGAAAACTTATGTTTAGCATTGATATTCCAATCTAAACGACCTAAGAATTTAACGTTTTGTGTTGCAAAATTTCCTAGGTTTGTGAAATCGCCCGTTTCATAGTTATACTTATCTTTCAAATGTTTTTGAACAGCAAGTAAATCGCTTTCCAATACACGAGACTGATTTGGATCACCTGCATTTGGCGCTACACCAGCTTTTGTTGGGTAGTAACTCAAACCAGGGTAAGATTTATTTTCAGACTCGAAACTTGCAAAATAGAAAACCTTATCTTTTTTGATTGCACCACCCACTCTAAATCCTAAAATTTGAGAAGATGATTGAGGGATATTGGTCAATTCGGTTGCACCAACCTTTGTACCATTCATTTTTTCATTTCTAAAATAACTATAAACCGAAGCTGAAAGATTGTTGGAACCACTTTTTGTAATGGCGTTCACACCGGCACCTGTAAAGTTGCTCTGACGCACATCAAACGGAGTCACATTTACTTGAACTGCTTCTAATGCATCTAAAGAAATTGGCTGAGCATCGCCACCCGGCATATTGTTCGTGCTCAAACCAAAGTTATTGTTGAAATTGGCACCATCGATGGTAATGTTATTCATTCTACCATCTCTACCATTAAATGAACTGTTACCACCAGCTTGAGGTGTTAAACGTGTAAAATCGCTCAATGAACGATTAATTGTAGGCAAATTGTTCAATGTTTGAGCATTGATATTTGTTGCGCTACCTGTTTTTGTACCACTGTTTAATTTACTCCGAGAAATGATAACCGCATCGATTTTAGAAACATTCAATGAAAAATCTACGTCAAGATTGTAGTTTTCTCCCAATGTTAAATAAACGTTTTCAATGGTTACTGATTGTAATCCTGAAGCAGTAAAAACAACAGTGTAAGGACCACCAGCAGTCATGTTAAAAATATCATAAGAACCGTCGGTTCTAGATACTGTGTTGTACTGGGCGTTAGTGGTTGTTAAAAGCACCTGAATAGATGCGTTGTCAACGGTTTTGCTTCCATTAGAAACAGTACCAGTTAACGAAGCAGTTGTAACCTGTGCCCGGATACCGAAGGCGCAGAGCATTACAAAGATCAATAAAATGTGTTTTTTCATGTTTTGTTAGTTTGTTTTGTACCGC
>CAIRMY010000001.1 GCA_903879775.1 uncultured Bacteroidota bacterium | reverse complement strand
TGTACCACATAATTTCCCTTGCGCATGTCCCTCAAATCTATCTCTATTTCAAATCTTCCAACCCCATATTCTTTTGGTTCTGAATAATATACTCTTTGACCTAAAGGATTATAAACAGACAAACTCAATTTCCCTCCACCATCACTCACAAACGCAACCTTAGCAAAATCTGAAGTTGGATTTGGCCAAACCTCAGAAATTTCAATTTGTGTCATCAAATCAGCAATATCATCGATACCCATTGGGTTATTTTTGAAAATAGGCAAAGTGTTGTAATCCGCCCCATTCAATAACGATTTCACATCAGCAGCAGGCAATTCAAACCAATCCTGCAAAACGCTGGCATAAACTTGTCTAAAATCAAACTGCATCGGAACATTGTCATTCACAGTTGTTGAACCCGGTATCACCGGGCTATTTCCAATCACTCCAGGCTGAACCGCTTCCCCGAAAACAAACATTGGCGCTGCTGCCCCATGGTCCGTTCCACCACTCGCATTGCTTTGAATTCTTCTACCAAACTCACTAAATGTCATCCCTACAACCCTTTCACTCATACCCAACAATTTTAAATCGTCTTGAAATGCAGCAATTCCATCGCTCAACTTTTGCATTAAAGTAGCGTGCGTTCCCAAAGATGTATCTCCATTATCAACTTGAGCACTATGCGTGTCGAAACCACCCAAACTCACCATATAAACCGGCGTTTTTAATCCCCCACTTATGAGCTTCGCAACAATTTTTAACTGATCAGCCAAATTATTCCCAGTGCCATACTTCGTGCTTAAATTTTTTCCCTTCCCCGCAGCATCTTTAACCACCTTTGTATACTGATTTGTTTGCTGAGTCAACTCTCTAATGTATGCAAGTTCCAAATCTTTAGGCGTTGTTCCAGTGCTTCCAGTATTGCCATCCACAAGATTATAGAAAGATGTAGGATCAGAAATTGCCATGCCCATACTCACACTCGGTCCCATAAAATTCAATGAAACCAATGAACCAATTTGAATGGCCACAGGATCAGGCATGGTTGAATTTGGATAAGCCGCTGGGTAATTTGTAAATCGCTTGTCGAGATACCTACCCATCCACCCAGTTGTCACAAATTTATCGCTATCGGAAGCACTCATCCAGATATCTGTAGCCCTAAAATGCGAAAAATTTGGTTGAGGGTAACCTATTCCCTGTATTGTATTTACCAAGCCATTATTAAACATGTTCTGCAAGCCAGTCATCTTTGGATGCAAACCAGTTTTCGCATTGCCATTTAATGTCAATACCTTCTTTTCATCCAATAAAATATTCGTTCTTGCCTTTGATAAATTTGTATATTGATCTAATGGAACAACCATGTTTAATCCATCATTTCCACCATTCAATTGAATCAAAACCAAAACTTTATCACTTGCATTTCCTCGCTTTCCTAAAACACCAAACAATGATTCTTTACCATACGTTCTCAAGCTCATTCCATTCAACGACATTGGCAACATACTTGCTGCAGCAGCCGATTTAAAAAACATTCTTCTTTTCATTTTCGTATGATTATGACAATTGATACTCAGATAAATTCATGATATTCTTGTACAAACTTCTTAGTTTAGAAGTGGCTGTTGATAATGCTGTTGTATGGTTAGGATCTCCAGAATCTGTTGCAGCTCTATATTCATCGCTCCAATTATAATCCGGTATCCCTCCAGGCAATAAAATTTCTTTCAATGAAGCAATCTGCGAATTCGACAATGCCAAAGGGAGTAAAAATTCACATGCATCTGCAATGAGCTTATCCGCATTTTTAGGATCAGAAAACTGTTTTGTCACAACCCAAGGATCTACGATAAACGTGAACGATTTTACTTTATGACCTATCCACATCAAATAATCTTGAAACTGATTTCTTTTCGGCAATGAATCGCTATTTAACCAAATTCGATGATACAATGGCATCTGATACCAAGCTTCCCAACCAGAAACACTTGGAGGATCTCCCAAATTCATTTGGGTAATTTGACCAAAATAACTTCCAACTGCATAAATTTGATAATTGGTTTCATAATCTGTAGCCGTTGGAAAACTCATTTCCCACTGCCTTACCAAACCAGCTTGATGGGTCAGTGGATCTTTAATCACACAAGCTCTATTCCATTGATCATAAAAATGCTCACTTTCTAAAAGCGCTTTTAACACCGGTTTTATTTCATAATTATTATCTCTAAAAATCTTTGCCAACGGCTCAATAACATTCGCTTCAGAATTTGCATCAATTTCATAGTAAACAAAAAAGCGATATAATTTTCTACATATGTGTTTGGAAACCTCTTCAACAGAAAAAATCATTCCTAATAAATCATCAAGTTCCAAACTTCCCGCTGTAACCCCAGTTTTTCCTGAAATCGTTTTATTTCCGTAAAAAGAAGAAAATGTTTTGTTTGTAGAATCGTGGTTAACTGCAGAAAAACCTGTTGAAAATGGCGTTGTGGTGAAATTAATATTAAAGCCCGTCAATACACGCGCAGCGGCTTTTACATCATCTTCAGTGTATTTACTATTTGGACCCTTACCCAAGGTAAAAAGTTCCTGTAATTCACGGGCATAATTTTCGTCAGGCGCATTTTTTGTATTCAATCGGCCATTCAAATAATACAGCATTGCCGGATCAACGGTAATTTGCTTCACCAAGGTTTTAAAATTACCCAACGCATAATCATTCAACACTTTAACATAGAAATACGCCAATGAAGCCAATGGAATATCTTGAATTTGAACCGGCATATGATTGTGCCAAAACACAATCATTTTTTCCATAATCGTTGTTTTTTGTCGGGCAGGAAGTGACCAAAGCCAACTTTTCAAACTCACTTTTCTACTTCCCTCTAGATTCACATTCAAAGGTGCGTTCACCCATGTGCTACCATAGGCAACAGCGGTATCAGGTGTTTGATTTTGATAATTATTTACCGGAGGCAAAAAGCTATATCCAGATGTATCTAACAAAGCATCAACTGCCTGCGAAACAGTTTTGCTTGCAAAAGCATTGATTTCTGAAACTTTTGGTCCATAAAGCGTACGTCTCAATAAATGAGCAGCCTCAGCTTTCGTCCAAGTTCCGTTATATTTTGCGAGTCCCGTATTTGTGCGTCGCTCAACCTTAGGCTTGTTATCGCCATCGTTTAGGTTATTTTTTTTGAGGGACAAAAACTGTCTGCGATCCATAATGTTACATTAAATTCAATTATAAGACGTAAAAATAAAAAAAAAAGTTAATCAATTCAAAATAAATCACTTTCAATATGAGAAAATGACAATTCTTAAATTTACAATCTTAGATAGGCCTGACCATGATGAAAAGTATGAATTCCGCCATTTTCATACTCAACCACAATTCTGCCATATTCATCCACATCGTGTAATTTAACTTCAATCGTTTCTTGAGTTTCAGCGATGAATAAGTTA